>NZ_LSIS01000185.1:0-4933 GCF_001556365.1 Blastomonas sp. CCH1-A6
GGGGTCCGGTGAGAGAATGTTCGAAAACGTACGCTAAGGGATCAGAGCGATTGCAGGGTGTGGAGCAGTTGGTATGAGGCCCGTTTGATTGCGCCATCGTAGCGGCCGAACGCGAACGCTGTCGCTTTCGCCTGTCTTTGGATCATGTCGGGATGCCGTTCGAAGGCTCGATCTACTGCAGCAAGCACATCGTCAGCACCTGATGCGACCTCTCCCAGATGCCAACCAGCGTACCTTGGATCGTCCTGCCAGTTAGCGCCATGCGCATTCACGAAAGCGACGGGCCGCGGCTTAGCGAGGAATTCGTAAAGCTGGCTCGACATGTCGCCCAGATAGATGTCGGCGGCCCGCGCATAGCTCATGTCGAACAGCTTGGGAGAATCCAGATCGACCGCGATGTGCTCTGGCACGGCAAGTTCCAGCCACCGCGCTCGCGCGATCGGATCGAGGTTTTCGAACGCGCGGACATGAGGGGCGAAGACCAAGTTGTACCGCTCCTGTTGGCGGAAACGGGCGATGACATCGCGAGCGATCCCGATCGAGGACAGCGCAGGATCAAAATGAGGGTTGTAGAAGACGGTCGGGCGATCGTTGTCGAACAATCGCGGTCCGGTGGGCAAGGCCTGCAAATAGTCGATCTTTATATAGCCCACGGCCGAAAGCCGCTTACGGCTGAGGCCTTGCGCGACGGCACGCTCGATGTCTTTCTGTCCGGGAACGAAGATGGCATCGAAGGCTCTCTGCTTGGCTTCGGAGGATGGTGCACGGTCGCCAGCGCCGTGGCGGAAATGTACCAGCGGACGCTTCCATCCGAGCCATCGCAACGCCGCAGAGGTGCGCTCGGGAACGATGATGGCCTGGGTCTTGCGGGCCTGCCATCGGATCCGCGCCAGCAGGGGCCCCTTCGCCGCCGAGCGGCTGCCCGTTATGCGCGCTGCAATCCTGCCCGCCCAAGGCCAGGCGATCTGCGTCACGGTCATCGTGCTGGCTCTCATCGCCGCAGCCACTGCGCGCAAGGCGGCGGCGGTGCGGTCGTCGGCGCAGATGCAGCGGACCGTGATATCCGGATGGCTCAGGCTAAGTTCTGCGGCGACCGGCGCGAGATGCAGGACCTGATGCTCCCCTCCGATGAATACGAACGTGAGATTGTTCAAATTCGTCATGCCTTGATCGATGGGCGCGCTTTTCGAGCGAGAAGCTTCTGTCCGTCCGTCCTGATCTCTCCGTTCGGCGTAACATGCCGGTAGAGCGTCTGACGCGTGATGCCCAGCTCGGCGCACAGCTCGGCGACCTTGGTTTCGGGTTTGCCCATAGCCGCCTGGGCAAGCCGCAGTTTGGCGGGCGTCATCTTGAACGGGCGACCGCCATGTCGGCCGCGCGCACGTGCCGATTCCAGACCGGCGCGGGTGCGCTCGACGATCAACTCGCGCTCAAACTCGGCGAGGCCGGCAAAAATCGCAAAGATCAACCGACCGTTGGCGGTGGTGGTGTCGATCGACGCGCCTTCGCCGGCCAGCACCTTGAGGCCGATGCCACGCTTGGTCAGGTCGCCGACTGTGTTAACGAGGTGGCGCAGGTCGCGACCGAGGCGGTCGAGCTTCCATATGACCAGCGTGTCATCACGGCGCAGTGCCTTCAGGCAGGCATCCAGCCCCGGCCGCTTGTCGAGCCGGCCCGACGCGGCATCCTCATAGATATGCTCGGGATCGACGCCGGCCGCGACCAGCGCGTCGTGCTGAAGGTCGTGAACCTGGCTGCCATCCGCCTTGGACACTCGCGCGTAACCGAGCTGCGTTGTCACATATACGTCCGTCTGCGTGACGGAGCGGCATTGCCCGTCGATCAATCTGCATAATGTCACATAACCCGTCTCCTCGTCTATGCTCCATGAACAGGGCCACATCCCTGTTGCGTGACAAACAGGAAGCCGATGCCGTCCAGAACAATATTATCGCCTGCGCAGCGCGCTGTGATCTTCGATCCGCCTTCTGACAGCGCGACGATCGAGCGGCTCTTCACTCTCGGCCCCGATGACCTCGCGCAGGTAGCGCGTCGTCGGCGCAGAGCGAACCGGCTCGGCTATGCCGTGCAGCTCTGCTACCTGCGTCATCCGGGGCGTGCGCTGCTGCCGAGTGAAGCAGTGCCCGCCCTCATGCTGTCGCTGCTCGCCGACCAGATCGGTTGCCGGATCGACGACTTCGCCGACTATTCTGCCCGTGCGACGACGCTGCGCGAGCATCGCGCCGAGATCGAAGCGTATCTTGGTCTGCGCGCCTTTGACCGGATCGACGTACGATCGACGCTGGCACTGGGATCAGAGATCGCCACCTCGACCGATCGGGGCGAGGCGATCGTCGCCGGCATGGTCAATCGCCTGCGGCTCGACCGGATTGTTCTGCCTGCGGCATCGACGCTGGAACGGCTCGCCCTCATCGTGCGGGCCCATGCACGCAAGGCCGCCCATGCCGGACTGATCCGCGATTGCTCGGCCGATCAGGAAGCGGCACTCGAACGCCTGATCGCATCCGATGACAATGGTCGCACCCGTCTGGGATGGCTACGCGAATGGCCGGAAGCGCCATCGGCGTCGAACCTGAAGGGGATCGTCGAACGGCTCGACGCGGTGCGCGGCATCGGGATCGCAACCGATCGGGCACGACGTATCCATGCCGCCCGCTATGCCGTCATCGCCCGGACCGCCGGCATCGTCACTGCGCAACACCTCCGGCGTCTCGAACGCCCGCGCCGACTCGCGATGCTGGTCGCCTCCATGATCGAGATGGAGGCGGCGCTGACCGATGCCGCCTTGGTCATGGTCGAGAAGATGGTGGGGGCGCTGTTCCGCCGCGCCGACCGTACCCGGTCCGACCGGCTGCTCGGGCAGGCACGGATGCTGAAAGACACGGCGCGCTTTCATGTCCGGCTCGGCCGCTTGCTGGTCGATGCACGCGCGAGCGGACGCGACGCCTTTCGCACGATCGATGACCGGGTGGGCTGGGATCAGCTCGAACGCAGCATCCGCTTCGCCGAGGATCTGACGCGTGCGGCCGATGACGGTCTGGAGGAAGTGGTCGAACGCTACCCTGCCGTGCGGCGGTTCGCCCCGACCTTCCTCGCCGCCTTCACCTTCCGGACCGCGAGATCGGGCGATCCGCTGCTCGGCGCGATCGAGGCGCTGCGAACGATGTACCGCGACGGCCGATCGGTCCTGCCGAAGCGTGTGCCGACCAGCTTCATCAAGCCACGCTGGCACAAGGTCGTGCAGCCGGCCGAAGGGACAATCGACCGCCGCGCCTATGAGATCGCGGTGATCGTCCACCTGCGCGAACGGCTCGGATCAGGCAGCATCTGGGTAGATGGCAGCCGCGCCTATCGCACGCTGGACGATTACCTGCTGCCGGTGCCCGCCTTTGAGACGATGCGCACCGATAGCGATCTGCGCCTCGCCGTGCCGTCCCGTTTTTCTCAATGGTATGAGGAACGGCGCGCGATGCTGACCCAGCGCATGACCGAGGTGGAGCGCGCAGCCGCGGCCGGCGAACTGGTCGACGTAACGATCGAGCGCGGGCAGTTGTTGATCTCGCCGATCCGGCGATCTCCGTCCGACGATGCCGAGGCGCTGAAGGCCCGGCTCTACGCGATGCTGCCGCGTGTCCGCATTACGGACCTGCTGGTTGAGGTCGCCGCGTGGTCGGGCTTTGCCGACCGTTTCGTTCATGCCCGCAGTGGCGAGCCGGCCTCTGACCAGTCCGCGCTGATGGGGTCGATCCTCGCCGATGCGACCAATCTCGGCCTCGGGCGCATGGCGGAAAGCTCGCGTGGGCTGACATTGTCACGCCTGCGCTGGACTGCGGAATGGCATGTGCGCGATGAAACGTACCTGTCGGCGCTGGCGGCGATCGTAGACTGCCACACCGCGCATCCGCTCGCCCAGGTCTGGGGACCGGGCGACACATCGTCCTCGGACGGGCAGTTCTTCCGCGCCGGCGGTCAGGGCGAGGCGCGCGCCGATCGCAACGCCCGCTACGGCAGCGAACCCGGCGTGCTGTTCTACACCCACGTCACCGACCGCTTCACGCCGTTCCATACCAAGGTCATAGCCGCCAATGCTGGCGAGGCCGCGCATGTCCTCGACGGCCTGCTCGATCATGAGAGTGAACTGGTGATCCGCGAACATGCGACCGATACCGCCGGGGCGGTCGATCATGTCTTCGGCTTGTGCCATCTGCTCGGCTTCCGCTTCGCACCGCGTATTCGCGACCTCAACGAACGCCGCCTGTATAGCCTGTCGTCGCTCGATCCTTGGCCGACGCTGCGCCAACTTGTCGCGGGCCCGGTCAACGTGCGCGCGATCGAAGAGGATTGGGACGAGACGCTGCGGCTCGCCGCCTCGATCCGCGCCGGCACCGTCAGTGCCTCGGTCATGCTGCGCAAGCTGGCGGGTTTCCCGCGTCAAAACCCCGTCGCCCGCGCGCTGCGTGAGATCGGGCGGATTGAGCGCACACTGTTCATGCTCGACTGGTTCGACGATCCCGAACAGCGGCGTCGCACCGGCAGCATCCTCAACAAGGGTGAGGCCCGCAACGCGCTCGCCCGCGCCATCTTCTTCAACCGCCTCGGCGAACTGCGCGACCGCACCTTCGAGAACCAGCGCCATCGTGCCTCTGGCCTGACCCTGCTCACCGCGGCCGTCACGCTCTGGAACACCGTCTATCTCGACCGCGCCGTCCGGCATTTGCGCGCCAGCGGTGTCGAGGTGCTGGACGAACTGCTTGCCCATGTCGCGCCATTGGGCTGGGAGCATATCGGCCTCACTGGCGACTATCTGTGGAGCGAGATGGACAAGCCCCGCGAGCGGTTCAGGCCGCTCCGCCTCCATCGGAACGGTCGGGATGCTTAGCGTACGTTTTCGAACATTCTCTCACCGGCCCCC
>NZ_LSIS01000186.1:0-11553 GCF_001556365.1 Blastomonas sp. CCH1-A6
GCTGCGCGGCGATGCGGTCGACCTGATCGGAAAGCGCTCCCCAGTTGATCTGCCGCTGGCCGTCATCGAGCGCGGGAGCATCGGGGCGCTCCCTGCCCCAGGCGGCGATGATGCCGGGCCAGTTGCCGAATTCCTGTTCAAGCTCCGCGCGAATATCCATGCGAATTCCTCTCCATGCGCGCCATAGGGCGTCTGTCGTCCGGGACTATGCCCAGAGCCTGCGCGAGAGGAAAGAGGCTATCGGAAGCGTCAAGCGCTCAGCGCGCGACCACCGCGACAAAGGTGCTCTCCACCCAGCCGCTCTGGCACGGGCCGGCATAGGGGCGCTTGCCGCGCACCGGAGTGGTGACGCCGCAATCGACGCCGGGTGCCGGCGTGGTGGGCGCAACTTTGCTCGGCTCGCTGCCCACCGCAGGCGCCGGAGTAGCCGCGACAGGCTTCATCCCATCCTCGCTCGCCACCACCACGCCCAGCCATTGCTGGTCGAGGCTGCGGGTGCAGATGAACACATGCGCGTCTTCGGTCAGTTCGCCGATCTGCTTGGCGTCGTCGAACGGTGCATCGCGCACTGCCAGCTTGCCGCCGCGCAGGTTGCCGACGCGTCCCCGCCCCTGACAAGCCGCGAACCGCGTTCCGCCCTCACCGATATTGACCGCGCGCGCGGTCGGGCTGGGCTCGGCTGCATCGAGCCGCTCGCCCGCTTGCACGCCGCCGGGAGCGCGCTTCTGCGCAGGCTCCGGATCGGCGCAACCGGCAAGCGTCAGGGCGATGGCGAGGGGCAGCAGGGCAGCTTTCATGGTCTCTTGCTAAAGCCTTCGCAGTCCGCATTCAAGCAAGCTGCGGCGAGCCCATGGATGCGGGAAAGATGCATGCCTGGGCATGATCGAAAATATGTGCAAAACCGACCGGTAATGCTTGGGTTTCGGCGGGCGCGCGGCTATGGCAAATTCATGACAGATACCAGCAATACCCCCACCGAAAACAACCAGAACCCCGCCAACACCAACAGCTATGGCGCAGACTCGATCAAGGTTCTCAAGGGCCTCGACGCCGTACGCAAGCGCCCCGGCATGTATATCGGGGATACCGACGATGGTTCGGGCCTGCACCACATGGTGTTCGAAGTGTCCGACAATGCCATTGACGAGGCACTGGCCGGGCATTGCGACCGCGTGCTGATCACGCTCAACCCCGATAATTCGGTCACGGTCGAGGATAACGGCCGCGGCATCCCCACCGGCATCCATCCCGAAGAGGGCATTTCGGCGGCCGAGGTCATCATGACCCAGCTGCACGCGGGCGGAAAGTTCGAGAATACCAGCGACGACAATGCGTACAAGGTTTCGGGCGGTCTGCACGGCGTGGGCGTCAGCGTCGTCAACGCGCTGTCCGAATGGCTCGAACTGCGCATCTGGCGCGACGGGCAGGAACACTGGATGCGCTTCCGCCACGGCGATGCCGAAGCCCCGCTCGCGGTGATGGGCCCTGCCCCCGACGGTAAGAAGGGCACGCAGGTCACCTTCCTGTTCTCTGGCGACACGTTCAAGAACGTGCAGGAATATGATTTCGAGAAGCTCGAGCATCGCTATCGCGAGCTGGCGTTCCTGAACTCGGGCGTGCGCATCGTGCTGCGCGACGAACGCCATGCCGAGGCCAAGGAGCATGACCTCTATTACGAAGGTGGCATCGCCGCGTTCGTGAAATGGCTCGACCGCAACAAGCAGCCGCTGATGCCCGATCCGATCGCGATTTCGGGCTCGCGCGACGATGTCACCATCGACGTCGCGCTCGAATGGAATGACAGCTATTACGAAAATGTCCTGTGCTTTACCAACAACATCCCGCAGCGCGACGGCGGCACGCACTTGGCCGCGTTCCGCGCGGCGCTGACCCGTACGCTCAATGGCTATGCGGAAAAGTCGGGGCTGCTGAAGAAGGAAAAGGTCTCGCTCACCGGCGATGACATGCGCGAGGGTCTGACCGCGATCGTCTCGGTCAAGCTGCCCGATCCCAAGTTCAGCTCGCAGACCAAGGACAAGCTGGTCAGCTCCGAGGTGCGCCAGCCGCTCGAGAGCCTGATGGCCGACAAGATGGCCGAATGGCTCGAGGAGAACCCGGCGCACGCCAAGGCGATCGTCGCCAAGATCATCGATGCCGCCGCCGCACGCGAAGCCGCGCGCAAGGCGCGCGAGCTGACGCGGCGCAAGGGCGCGATGGACATCGCCTCGTTGCCCGGCAAGCTCGCCGACTGTCAGGAGCGCGATCCTGCCAAGTCCGAACTGTTCCTCGTCGAGGGTGACTCGGCAGGCGGATCGGCCAAGCAGGGCCGCGACCGCCATTATCAGGCGATCCTTCCGCTGCGCGGCAAGATCCTGAACGTCGAGCGCGCGCGCTTCGACCGGATCATCTCGTCCAAGGAGGTCGGCACGCTGATCCAGGCGATGGGCACCGGCATCCGCGACGATTTCAACCTCGAGAAGCTGCGCTATCACAAGATCGTCATCATGACCGACGCAGACGTCGACGGCGCGCATATCCGCACGCTGCTGCTGACCTTCTTCCATCGGCAGATCCCGGAGATCATCCGTGCCGGGCATTTGTACATCGCGCAGCCGCCGCTCTACAAGGTGAGCAAGGGCAAGAGCGAGGTGTACCTGAAGGACAATGACGCGCTCGACCAGTATCTGGTCGATGCGGGGCTTCAGGGCCGGGTGCTCGAAACCATTGGTGGCGCGCGCGGCGGCGAGGACCTGCGCGAGCTGATCGAGCATGCCCGCCGGATGAAGAGCCTGATGACCTATATCCCGCGGCGCTACGATCCGCTGATCGTCGAGGGGCTGGCGCTGGCCGGCGCGCTGACGCCGGACATGCCGCAGGGCGACCGCCAGGCAGCGGTCGAGAAAGCCGCGCAGTGGATGGGCGGCGCCGATCCCGAAGCGCGCTGGCAGGGCGAGATTTCGGCTGAGGGCGGCTATCACCTGCAACGCTTCTGGCGCGGCGTGACCGACCATCATGTCGTCGATCTCGCCTTCCTTAACAGCGCCGAGGCGCGCAAGCTGCACCGCGTGGCGGGCGAGTTCGCGGATGTCTATCTGAACCCGAGCCGCCTGGTAAAGGCCAGCTCGGCCGCAGCTTCGATCGCCGAGACGGGCGAGGACGATGCCGAAGAAGCGGTGGTCGCCACCGGCCTCGTCATCAACCGCCCGTCCGCACTGCTCGACGCCATTCTGGCCGCGGGGCGCAAGGGACTGGCGGTGCAGCGCTACAAGGGCCTGGGTGAGATGAATGCCGAGCAGCTGTGGGAAACCACGCTCGACCCCAACCACCGTTCGCTGCTGCAGGTGAAGGTCGAGGATGCCGATGTGACGGACGAGGTGTTCACCCAGCTGATGGGCGATGTCGTCGAGCCGCGCCGCGATTTCATCCAGGAAAATGCGCTGAACGTCGCCAATCTGGACGTTTGAGGTTCGGAGCGGCGGCATGACCCCGCTCCGTATCGCCTATATCGTCGCGCACCGGGTGCGGCTGTTCTTGCGGCGTGTGTTCCAGATCAAGACGCGCGGCGTCAAGGCGGTGGTGCTGCGGGGCCGCGAGGTTCTGCTGATCCGGCACAGCTATTTCGCCACCGACCGGTTCATGCTGCCAGGCGGCGGCGTCGGGCGGAAGGAGACGGTTCTGGCAGCGGGGATCCGCGAGGCGTTTGAGGAGACCGGATGCCGTCTCGACAACGTGTATGTGCACGGCGATTTCATCTCGAACAGCGAAGGCTTCCCCGATCATATCACCGTCATTGTCGGCGAAACCCGCGACGACCCGATGCCCGATGCCGGCGAATTGCTCGAAGCCCGGTTCTTCCCGCTCGATGCGCTGCCAGATGCTCTGACCGATGCTTCGCGGCGCAGGGTCATCGAGATACGTGATGGGCTGCCCCCCTCGGACGAATGGTGATCAGACGAAGGGGAGTTCGGGCTGGCGCTCATCCTGCGGATCCTCGTCTCCCGCGCGCGACAGGCCCGATAGGGTGAGTCCCAGAAGGCGCACGCCATTGTGCAACGGCAGGATCTGGTCGATCAGCGCCTGACCGATCTGCCCGAACATGGCCCTGCCCTCGACCGGCTGCGTGAGCGTGCGCGCGCGTGTGATGGTGTGGAAATCGGCGAACCTTGCCTTGAGCGTAACCGTCCTGCCCTGCCCCTCAGCGCGCTCGACCCGCTCCCAGACGATATCGGCGACATTCTCGAGCGCGGCGCGCAAACCATCTTCGGTCCAGATATCCTCGCCATAGGTCCGTTCGCCGCCGATCGACTTGCGGATACGGTCAGGACGCACCGGGCGATTGTCAATCCCGCGCGCCGCGCCGTGCAGATAGCTGCCCCAGCTGCCGAAATGCTGAAGCAGCCATTGTTCCGACTTGGCCGCCAGGTCCGCGCCGGTGACGATGCCCAGCGCCGCCATTTTCTCGGCGGTTCGCGGGCCGACCCCGTGGAAGCGCTTGACCGGCAATGCGGCGACGAAGCCCGGCCCCTGTTCGGGGCGGATGACGCACAGGCCGTCGGGCTTGTTCTGGTCACTCGCGAGCTTGGCGATGAACTTGTTGTACGACACGCCGGCGCTCGCGGTGAGCCCGGTCTCCCGGGCAATGTCGGCGCGGATCATCTCGGCAATATGGGTGGCCGAAGCGATCGCCTGCTTGTTCGCGGTGACGTCGAGATAGGCCTCGTCGAGTGAGAGCGGTTCGATCTGATCGGTGTGCTTCGCGAAGATATCGCGGATCTGGCGCGAGACGGATTGATAGACATCGAAGCGCGGCTTGACGAATATCAGGTCCGGGCATCGTCGCTGTGCGGTCACCGATGGCATGGCCGATCGCACGCCAAAGGCCCTTGCCTCATAGCTGGCCGCTGCCACCACCCCGCGCCGCGACGAGCCACCCACCGCCACGGGAAGCCCGCGCAGCGCCGGATTGTCGCGCTGCTCCACGCTCGCGAAAAAGGCATCCATGTCGATATGGATGATCTTTCGCAAAGGGGGATCGGCGGGGCCTTCCATGGGTTGAGGCAAAATAGAAATCGCTCGCGCGGTTGGCAATCATCGTCCCGAAGCCCATTATGGTGCAATGCACAATGAAAAGACCCTGGACATGGCCACTCCTGCACCATCTACCGAAACCGGCTCCTTCCCGATGGGCACGCGCGAACTGGTGGCGATGATGGCGGCGCTGATGGCGCTCAATGCGCTGGCGATCGATTCGATCCTCCCGGCCTTTCCCGCGCTGGGCGCTGCCTTCGATGTCGCGAGCGCCAATGACCGGCAGTTCGTGATCAGCAGCTATCTGATGGGCATGGGCATCGGATCGCTGTTCTACGGCCCGATTGGCGACCAGGTCGGCCGCAAGCCGGTGCTGCTCGGCTCCTTGGTCTTCTACGTCATTTTCGGCGGGGCCTGTGCCTTTGCGCCCGATTTCCAGACATTGCTTCTGCTGCGCTTTGCCCAGGGCTTTGCAGCTGCAGCCATGGGCGTGCTGGTGGTATCGGTCATCCGCGACATCTTCTCGGGCGACCGGATGGCCAGCTTCATGTCGATCATCTTCATCGTGTTCATGGCGGTGCCGGTGCTCGCGCCGACCGTCGGACAGCTGATCCTCTATTTCGCGCAATGGCAGTTCATCTTCATCCTGCTGTCGGCGATGGGCACTGCAGTGGGCGTCTGGGTCTGGTTGCGCCTGCCCGAGACGCTGCGTCCCGAAAATGTCATCCCCATCCGGCTCGACACGATCGGCAGCACCTGGTTCCAGGTGATCTTCAACCGCCAGGGCTTTGGCTATGTTGCCGGTGCCGGTCTGCTGGTGGGGGCCATGTTCGGCTTTCTCAACAGTTCGCAACAGGTCTTTGCCGACGTGTTCGATGCCGAAGCCATCTTCCCCTATGCCTTTGCCGCAGTCGCAGGCGCGATGGCGGTATCGAACTTCTTCAACAGCCGCATCGTCGAGCGTTTCGGCGCGCGGCGGGTGTCGCATTCGGCACTGATGGCATTTCTCGTCCTGTCGCTGCTGCAGATTGCCGCCGCCAAGTTGCCGGGAGAGCCGATGGCTCTGTTTCTGGTGATCGTCGCGCTCAACATGGCGATGGTCGGTTTCATCGGCGCGAATTTCAGCTCCATCGCCATGGAGCCCTTCGGCGCGATGGCGGGAGCGGCCTCGTCGTTCCAGATGGCATTTCGCACCGTGCTCGGCGCTGGCATCGGCGCGCTTGTCGGCCAGGCCTTCGACGGCACGACGCTGCCCATGGCCCTGGGCTTTTTCAGCTGCGGCGTCGCGGCGCTGGTCGTGATCCTGTGGGCGGAAAAAGGCAGGCTGTTCCGCCGCCCGGGGACCTGCCCCAAATCGCCGATGTAAGGCTGCACGTCCGAGCCCAAAGAAAAACCCCGGCGGGTCACGCCGGGGTTTTCGTTTGCATCAATGCGAGACGACGCCCGGATCATCCTCGGGCACCTCGACGATGCCCTTGCCCAGATGGCTCGCCTTGTAGCCATAGAGGTAATAGATCACCATGCCGATCGCACCCCAGGCGGGCAGCACGATCATCGCCTCGAACGGCAGGTTGAGGAACAGGAAGATACAGCCTGCGATCGTAGCAGGTCCGACCAGCCAGAGCATCGGCGTGCGGAACAGGCGCTCGCGGTTCGGATCGGTCTTGCGCAGCATCATCACCGCGATCGCCACCATCATGAACGCATAGAGCGTCCCGGCATTGGCGATATCGGCGAGCTGGCCGACCGGCAGGAAGGCCGCTGCAAAGGCGACGATGCCGCCGGTAATGGCGGTCACCACATAGGGCGTCTTCCACTTGGGGTGGATCTTCGAAAGGCCTTCGGGCAGCAGGCCGTCACGCGCCATCACGAAGAAGATGCGCGTCTGGCCGAACAGCAGGATCAGGATCACCGAAGGCAGCGCCACGAATGCGGCGATGCCCAGCATGTTGCCGACCGCGCCGAAGCCGATCTCGCGCAGCACGTGCGCCAGCGCCTCGTTCGAGCAGACCAGCATGTCGGCATATTGCGGCAGCGCGCACTGGCGTGCGAGCTCTTCCGAACCTGCGGGGAACGGAATGCCATTGGGTCCGAGGATCGGCTGACCACCGATGGTGCCGACGGCACCGGCGGCGACGAGAATGTAGAAAATGGTGCAGAAACCCAGGCTGCCGATCAGGCCGATCGGAACGTTGCGTTGCGGGTTCTTGGTTTCCTCGGCTGCGGTGGAAACTGCATCGAAGCCGACATAGGCGAAGAAGATGGTCGCAGCGGCGCCCACTGCACCGATGCCCGATCCGAAACCACCGAAAACGCCGGCGGGCAGGAACGGGTTGAAGTTCGCCATGTCGGTCTTGGGAACGGTCAGCACGATGAACGCGGTCAGCGCGGTCACCTTGATCGCAACCAGCACGGCGTTGACCTTGGCCGATTCACTGGTGCCGATCATCAGCAGCCATGTCACCAGCAATGCGATGACGATCGCGGGCAGGTTGACGAAGCCACCCGGTGCACCGCCCAGCCAGAGCGGGCCTGCGGTGAGATAGGTCGGCAGCGTTATGCCGAAGAACTCGTTCAATATGGTTCCGGTGAAATAGCCGGACCACCCGACCGACACCGCGCTCGCCGCGACCGCATATTCGAGGACAAGGGCCCATCCGACCGTCCAGGCGAGCAGTTCGCCCATGACCGAATAGGTATAGGTATAGGCGGAGCCTGCGACGGGGATCATCGCGGCAATTTCGGCATAGCAGAGCGCCGCGACGATGCAGATCAGGCCCGCAATCGCAAAGGCCAGCATCAGGCCGGGACCCGCCTTCTGGGCGCCGGCCGAGGTCAGCACGAAAATACCGGTGCCGATCACGCAGCCGATGCCGAACAGGGTCAGCTGAAACCAACCCAGGGTCGGATGCAGCGACTTCTTCTTGGCTGTCGCCAGAATGGCGTCCAGCGGTTTGACACGCGCAAATTTCATGATGTTCTTGATTTCCCACCCTTGGCGGGCCTGTAGCCAGCCGGTTGCGTCCCGGGGTTATCCCCCTGTGGCGCACAGGATTAGCGGCTTTTCACGCGGTGGCAACCGGGTTGTAACCCATCTGTCGCATCGCGGGCCGGTCATTGCCCGCTCGCGGCCCGCTCGGCATAGGTTTTGAGGATATCCGCAGGCAGCGCGATACGCCGCATGGGGCCGAACGCCGCGCGCGCACCGCAGCTGGCATAATCGGCCGAGCCTTCGGCGTCCTCTCCATAGGGATGGCCATCCGCGAACACGCGCAGCCAGTCGCCGTCGATCTGTACCACCCGAACCTGGCGGTTGCTCTCGCTGTCTCGAACGCTGTACCAGCCGGTCAACGGATCAAGGTTCAGCCCGCTCGCGCCCAGGGTGCAGGTATGCGCATTGGCCCCGATCGACTCCCCGTTCGCGTCATAACGACCGTCGACCTGCCGCTCGACATAGGCATAGCCCATCGATGCCTGTGCCAGCAGCGGTGCCAGCCGCGCGAACAGCTGTGACCGCCGCATCGCCTCGCTGACCGGCAGTTCGTCATCGATGAACAGCGCTGCCTCGCCGGGCTTGAGCCAGTTGCCCTCGCCCAGCGCTCCCAGCAATTGCCCCTGCCGCTTGGCATAGGCATTGCGCAGGCAGTCCGAAGGAAACTCCTCGCTCATGCAGCCGTCGCGCTGCTTGAGCCATTGCCGCTGTTCTGCGACAATGCCCGGGTTCGCCTTTCGCGCTTCGGCAAAAGTGCGCGCGAGCAGCCGGTCGGCATCGGCCAGATCGCGATTGTCGGGCAGGCAGATCGTCCTTTCGGCAACACTGGTTGCCTTGCTGCAGTCAAAGGACGGATCACGCACTGCCGGGTCGGCCATGGCGATATCGTCCGTCAGGGATTGTGCCTCTGCAGCTGTCAGCTCCAGCCGGTTGTCACCTCCTACGAGCACGAGAGGGTGACTGATCACCAGGCCCTTCAGGCTTGCGAGCTGCGCCGGCGATATCTCGGTCCGATCGAGCATGGCATCTTCCAGCGCGATATCCCTCAGCCCGTAGCGATGAAAGCTGCTGAGCTTCGCCCGCGTGAGGTTGGCTCCACGCGCCGACATCAGCTTGTCGCTGCCATAAAGCGGGCAACCATCAGACAGCGTGATGCCGCACGAAAAATCGAAGCGGGAAAGGTTCGCGCCATCAAGGTTCAGGCCATCGATGCTCCCTTCGAACCAGCCTCCCTCCAGCTTCCCACCGCTGAAATCGGCCTTGGTCGCCTGGACATCGGAAAGATTGGCGTCGCGAAGCAGGATGCCGGGAGCCTTGATGCCGGCGAGCGAGGCACCTGTCAGGTTGGACTTGATGAAGCCAATGCCAGGCGCGCGCGCGTCATCCCATTGGCTGCGCTGCAGGTCAGCCTCGACAAAGCACGCGTTGGTGAGTGAGAGCCGACGAAAATCCCAACCGGCGAACTTGCCGCCCTGAACGATCGCGCCCTTGCCGACTGCCTTGGCCAGCTCCGCCGGGCTGCGCAATGTGGTGCCGTCCACGGTGGCAGTACCGGCTTGCGGCTCCGTCTCACCCCACAGGTCACCGAGCATCGTCTCGCATGGAACACTGGTTTGGGCCAGGGCGGGTGCGGTCATGCACCAGGCGGCGCACAGCACGGCCAGAGATCGCAGCATCTTGATCCTCCCTCACGCCCGCTTGAGCCAGATTAGACCCATGGCACAGGCTTGAGAAGAGGCGATGTCAGCCGCGCATCAGCATCGGACCGAGCGGCTTTCCGGCGAACAGGTGCACGTGCAGGTGCGGCACCTCCTGATGCGCATCGAGCCCGATATTGGCGAGCAGCCGGTAACCCGGCTCGACCAGGCCGAGCATCCGCGCCACCTCGCCGACGCCGCGGACGAACGCCGCGATCTGCTCGTCGGTACCGCGCGCAGAAAAATCGTCCCAGCTGACAAACGGGGCCTTGGGGATCACCAGCACATGCGTCGGCGCCTGCGGGTTGATGTCCTTGAAGGCGAGGATGTGGTCATCCTCGTGCACCTTGGTGCAGGGAATTTCGCCGCGCAGGATCTTGGCGAAGATGTTCTGGTCGTCATAAGGCTGGGTCGGATCGATCGGCATGATGGTCACTCCTTGGGGCGAGAGAGCTTTTCGGCAATGCCGGACGTGCCTTCGCGCGCATCGAGCTCGGCAAGCACGTCGGCCCAGGACAGACCCATATCGGCGAGCAGCACGAGCAAGTGGAAGATCAGGTCGGCGCTCTCGCTGACGACGCCCTTGCCGTCGCCCTGGATCGCGGCGATCACCGCCTCGACCGCTTCCTCGCCGATCTTCTGAGCGATCCGCGGGCGGCCGCGCACGGACAGCTTGGCGACATAGCTGCTGTCGGGCGAGGCCTTGCGGCGCTCTGCGATGACGGCTTCGAGCCGTGCGATGATCGGGTCTGCCATATTTCGACGCTCTGCGACGGAGGCGGGCGTGCGTCAAGCGCGCTCAGCGCTTTGGCGGGCCCTTGCGGTTGCGACCGGCCGCCCAGCGCCCGACCAGCAGGCCGATAATGCCCATGCACAGCAACCCGACGCTGCCCGGCTCGGTAATCTCGATCCAGCTGCGGATGCCCTCGGCGCGGGTCAGCCCGTCGAGCGTGATCCGGCTCAGCGGACCGGCCTCCAGCGGCGTGGCCAAGGCCATGCCAGGCAGGATGACGGCGATGCGGCGCACGACCTTCAACCTTTCACTTTTGCCGGGTTTCATTCCGAGACACTTCATGCCTGATGGTTAAGCAAGCGCTTTGCCAGATGTCGCAAGCGCCCGGAAACAGGCGCATCCACTGGTTAATGCCCCACCCGCAACGGGCGCAAGTGTCAAGCCCACCGACAACCGGCTGGCTGCAAAAGCTGTAAAATCAGTGCGATCGCGCAGGCAATCCGGCTTCGGCCAGCGCGCGATGGGCATCGGCGATGCTGGCTTCGCCAAAATGGAAGATCGATGCCGCCAGCACCGCGCTGGCATGACCCTTCGTCACGCCTTCGACCAGATGGCCGATATGTCCCACGCCTCCGCTGGCCACAACGGGGATGTCGACCTGGTCGGCTATCGTGCGGATGAGCTCGAGATCATAGCCGTCGCGCGTGCCGTCGCGGTCCATCGAGGTGACGAGCAACTCGCCTGCCCCGAGCCGTGTCAGGTTCAATGCGTGCTCGATCGCGTCGATGCCGGTTTCCTTGCGTCCGCCATGGGTGAAGATTTCCCAGCCCTGGCCGTCGGCGCGGCGGCGCGCGTCGATCGAGGCAACGATGCACTGGCTGCCGAAGCGCTCGGCGATGTCGGCGACGACCTCGGGCCGCGACACCGCCGCGCTGTTGACCGCGACCTTGTCGGCACCAGCAAGCAGCAGCGCGCGCGCATCCTCGGCGCTGCGCACCCCGCCGCCGACGGTGACCGGCATGAAGCAGACCTCGGCGGTACGCCGGACGACATCGATGATCGTGCCGCGCGCCTCATGGCTCGCGGAAATGTCGAGAAAGCAC
>NZ_LSIS01000187.1:0-48492 GCF_001556365.1 Blastomonas sp. CCH1-A6
CCTCCCCGGCCCTTCGGCCGGGCAGGGCGCGATGAGCGCCCCTCACCGACCGCGTCTTCACGCGGACGGTGGATCGTGCGGCAGGCGGACGATGTCGGTGCTCAGTGGGCGAGCTGGTCGGTGAGCGCGGTGCCGATATCGGCGTGCGCCGCGGCGAGCGCGCCGATCGCGCGGCTGACGACGTCGGTCGCCTCGTCGCTCGGATCGATGCACCAGCATTTGCCGGCGTGGCGGATGTCGATCAGCCGGTCGGACTTGTTGTCGATCCCGAACGTGTAGCCTTGACGCTGGTCGAAGCCGGCGACGGTGACGTCGGTCGTTTTGGCCTTGATCGTGACGACGGGCGCGACCGCGGGGGTCAGCAGCACGGTATCGCGCGGCGTTTGCGCCTGTGGGACCAGCGCGGGTGCGGGCGGCTTGCCGAGCGTCGGCATCTTCGGGATCGGCACGAGGCCGTTCACCGCGTCCTGCGCCATGTCGGCCGCCATTGCGGTCGCCATGAAGATGGCGGTGCGCGCGAGATCCTGGGCGATGGCTTCGCGGTGCGGCTCGGTCAGCGTGGGCAGGAGGTGGCAGAGTTTGGTGTCGAGCGCGAAGGCGACGGGCTCGGCGTTGGGATCGATGCACATGATCGTGACCTTTCGGCAAAATGCCCGGACCCCATGTCCAGGATGCCGATCCGGTCCCTCTCTCCTTCCGGCGCAGCCGGTGCCGGCATCGTCGCGAGGCGATGCCGTGCCGTTCAGCGAGGCGGTCGCGGATGTCGCATGAGGCGCTTCCGGGCGGCCGACAGATGATCGATCGAGCGTTGCAGGAAGAAGGCGTGCGCGCTGTCGGATTCGAGTGTCCCCAACCGGCGTTCGAGCGCCGTGATACGGTGGTGGATCGCATCGATCGTCAGCATGATATCGTCGAACGAGAGCGCGACGACGGTCTGCGGATAGGGATAGGGCAGCGCCGGCGCGACGAAGGCGAGGAAATGGGGCTGCACGGGCAAATGGTGCAGGAGGGCGGTCGCGACCGCGCGGCGGATCTGGGAGGCGCCGTGGACGAGTTCTGCTAGCAGCACGTCCATCGCCATCGGGCGGACGATGCGCAGTGCGCCGGGGTCGAGGGTGACGGCGATCGGATCGGTCGAGGCGAGACCGATGACGCCCTCCGACAGGATGGCGAGAACGTCGCCTTCCTCGATGCAGGGACCGTCATCGAGACAGGCGTCATGCGCGGCTTCGCTGGTGTCGAAATAATGGACGCGATACATGGGCTGGTCCCTTTCTGCTGGGTCAGGAATATTCCGGGCGACGTGCGGGAAACCGCGTGGGCGGGAGGCCGGAGAAGCTGAAGGCGCGGAAGCGTCCGCCGGTGTAGGCAGCCGAATCCACCGGCGGGCGATGCCGCTGCAGGCGCTCGAGCAGCCGGTTGGCGCGGCGCATCGCCGCGACCGCGGCCTCGTCGTGGTAATGGAGGGCGATCACGCGGACGAAGGTGCCGGTGTCGTACCGTAGGGTAGGCAGGGTGGCGTCTACGAGAGAACACCCCACTGCCCCCCTCCGAACCGGACGTGCAACTTTCACTGCATCCGGCTCTCCGCTCCGGGCACTGTAGAACGAAAGTCCGGCAGCTTCCCTGCATGAAGGAGTTGATGACAGGGCGCGCAAAGCGGCCTCGTCTTCCGGGCCCGTTCGGCGTGAAGCCTCCGGAACACCGGCCCATCCCTCATGCGACGCACGGGGTTGCTGTGGTGAAGATGGAACGGTCCATCGGTGCCGCCACATGCGGAGCATGCTTGGGCGAGCACTCGGTCAGTCAGGTTGGTCCTGCTTAACCGAAGAGCTTCCGTGCGAGGCGTGTTGTCGACCGACGGCCAGAACACCGGCCTACGATCGAGTTCCGCCAGTCGCCAAACCGCGATCCTCCTCTCATCCCTCCCAACGCCGATACGCACTACGTACCTGCCCGGGCCAACCCTGAGGCGCCGGAGCGAAGCCATTAGGCTTGTCCGATGCTTGTGCGCGAGCGTCTTGAACAGACTACCGCGCCAGAGAAACTCGAGCTTGTTGAGTGCGCCTTTCACATCCACGGCCAAGGCATAGTAATTTGCAAAGCCGCGAAGTTCGGCGTTGTAGACCTTGACGATCTCCGCATCATCCATGTGAAGCAGGCCCGGACGGTGCACAGCCCGTCCCAAGTCGAACTGACCATAGCCGTGCTGTGTAGGGCGGTGACAAACCCGGCCACGGGAGCGCCGGCATAGGTGCCGGTGCGGCGGAGAGAAATCCTGCCAGTGGTAAGCTGCTCCATTTGGGGCGGCGAGGATGTTTGCCTTGGAGAGCTACGCGGCCGTTCGGCGTTTCGTGTTCGTGGAAGGTCATAGTCGCCGGGAAGCGGCGAAGGTGTTCGGTCTGAGCCGGGACACGGTGGCGAAGATGTGCGCGTTCTCGCTGCCACCAGGCTACCGGCGCGCGAAGCCGCCGGAGAAGCCGAAGCTGGGGCCGCTGTTGCCGGTCATCGACGCCATGCTGCGCGAGGACCGCCTGTCGCCGGCCAGGCAGCAGCACACCGCCAAACGGATCTTCGAGCGGCTGCGCGACGAGCATGGCTATGGCGGCGGCTACACGGTGGTGAAGGACTATGTGCGGCTAAGTCGGGCCCGCAGCCGGGAGACGTTCGTGCCGCTGGCGCACCCGCCGGGCCATGCCCAGGTCGACTTCGGCGAGGCGTGGGCCGAGATCGGCGGCGTGCGGCAGAAGGTTCATTATTTCTGCATGGACCTACCGCATTCCGATGCGTGTTTCGTGAAGGCCTATCCGCGCGAGACGACCGAGGCGTTCCTGGACGGCCATGTTTCGGCCTTCGCCTTCTTCGGCGGCGTGCCGCTGTCCATTCTCTACGACAATCTGAAGATTGCGGTGGCGAGGATCTGCGGCGACGGCAAGCGCGAGCGCACGCGGGCCTTCACCGAGCTGGTCAGCCACTACCTGTTTGCCGACCGGTTTGGCCGGCCCGGCAAGGGCAACGACAAGGGGAAGGTCGAGGCGCTGGTAAAGCACGCCCGCGCGATGTTCATGGTGCCCATTCCCGTGGCGGCCAGCTTCGACGAGTTGAACGAGCGCCTGGCGAAGGACTGCCTGGCCCGACAGAACGGGCATGCCGGACGCCATGCCGACACCATCGCCGAGCGGCTTGCCGCCGACCGGCAGGTCTTCCGGGCCTTGCCGGCGGTGCCGCTGGAGCCGTGCGAGAAGCGGTCGGCGCGCGTGTCGTCGACCGCGCTGGTGCGCTACCGGACCAACGACTATTCGGTGCCGACCGCCTACGGCTTCCGCGACGTCCTGGTGAAGGGGTTCGTCGACGAGGTCGTCATCAGCATCGCCGGCGAGGAGATCGCCCGCCATCCGCGCAGCTATGGCGAGGGCGCCTTCGTCGCCAACCCGCTGCACTATCTCGCGCTCATCGAGCAGAAGCCCGGCGCGCTCGACCAGGCGGCCGCCTTGCAGGGCTGGGATCTGCCCGAGATCTTCCAGCATCTGCGCCACCTTTTGGAAGCCCGTATGGGCAACAAGGGGAAGCGGGAGTTCATCCAGGTGCTGCGGCTGCTCGAAGCCCTGCCGCTCGCCGTCGTCACCGACGCGGTGACACAGGCCGTGCAGCTCGGCGCCATCGGCTTCGACGCGGTGAAGCTCATCGCGCTGGCGCGTATCGAACGGCGACCGCCCCGTCTCGATCTGGCCGCCTATCCGCACCTGCCCCGGACGGACGTGAAGACGACCCGGGCGGCGGACTATGGAGTGCTGGCGGCATGACAAGCGACAAGATGCCGACCGGCACGACCGGCGGGACACCCCAGGTGCTGCTCGCCCACCACCTCAAGCAGCTCAAGCTGCCGACCGTGCTGCGCGAATATGAGAAGGTCGCGCGCGAATGCGCCCGCGACGGTATCGACCACCCGCGCTACCTGCTGCGTCTCATCGAGCTTGAGCTCATCGACCGGGAGCGGCGCACGGTCGAGCGGCGGATCCGCGCCGCCCGCTTCCCGGCGGTGAAGAGTCTCGACACCTTCGACTTCACCGCCATCCCCAGCCTCAACAAGATGCTGGTGCTCGAACTCGCCCGCTCGGAATATATCCTGCGCCGGGAGAACGTCATCGCGCTGGGTAACAGCGGCACGGGCAAGACGCACGTCGCCCTCGCGCTCGGCCTGGCGGCTTGCCAGAAGGGTTTCACCGTCGCCTTCACGACCGCGGCCTCGCTGGTCAACCAGCTGATGGAGGCGCGCGACGAGCGGCGTCTGCTCAAACTCCAGCGGGAACTGGCGGCCGTGAAGCTGCTCATTGTCGACGAGCTCGGCTATGTGCCGCTGTCGGCGACCGGCGCAGAACTGCTCTTCGAGGTGCTGTCGCAGCGATACGAGCGCGGCTCGACCATCATCACGTCGAACCTGCCGTTCGAGGACTGGACCCAAGTGCTCGCCTCGGAGCGGCTCACCGGCGCGCTGCTCGACCGCCTCACGCACCACGTCTCCATCCTCACCATGAATGGCGACAGCTACCGCCTCAAACAGTCCGCCGGCCGGCGCTCCGCCAGAAGGGCGGAGCAAAACCAGGCCACTGTGTCGGCCGACCCCAACACCGGAGAGATCCCGCCGACATAGCCGGGAGAAAACGGTCGCGACGACATGGAAAGGGCCCCGATCGGGGCCCTTTCCATGTCGTCATCACGCCTCGACCGCTGGCCTACTTTTACACCGCCACCGTGGCCGGATTTTGCTCCGCCGTTGACACCGTGCCTCTGGCTGAACGATTGCACCTTGTCGCGCGGGACCAGCAACTGAATTTGATCCGTCACCGTCCGCTTGACTGCGACGATGCCCGTCCGTGCCCGTTGTTTGACGAGCCGGTCGGACGCCGTGCGAGTGCGCACGTCGTAGCCAAGGAACCTTGCTCCCTTCCGAGCCTCGCGGATCCCGCTTTTCAACGGGGACGTTCGGAGCTCAAGCTCGCTCGCGAGGAAGCCCTCGATGGCGGCCTTGATCTCTTCGGCCTCGGCCCGGCTGCCGATAACCCCCAGAAGGAAGTCGTCGGCGTACCGGACGTAGCGAAGGCGTCGAAAGTCTGGATCGAACGGGTCCGTCGCGGGTAGCTTGCGCATCGCCGCGAGCGTCTCCTTTATTCGGTCCAGCCATGGTTGGATTTCATCAACCTGCCCTTTGTCACGCAGCGCAGCCACGCGCTTCCGGGCGTACTCGGAACGGCGCTGAAGGTGCCTGTATTCCGCCGATTTGCGACGTTGGGCACCCTTGTCGAAGCCAGCGACGAGCCCTTCCACATAATGGTCAAGCTCGTGCAGGTAGACGTTCGCGAGCAGAGGCGAGACGATGCCTCCTTGCGGCGTGCCACTATAGGTTTCGTGGAAACGCTGCTGCTCCAGATACCCTGCCTTCAGCATCGCACTGATGAGAGCGGTAAACCGCCTATCATCAATGCGACGTTCAAGCAGGCTCAACAATTTCTCGTGAGAGATGTTGTCGAAGTATCCTTCGACATCGACTTCGATCAGCCACTTCACGCCCTTCCATGTCTTGCGGACATGGTCGAGCGCCGTGTGACACGACCGCCCCCGTCGAAAGCCGTGTGACCGATCAGAGAAGATCGGTTCATAGACTTCGTTCAGGATCATCCTGACCACTTCCTGCACCAGTCGGTCGGTTGCAGTCGGGATGCCGAGCGGTCTTGTTTTACCGTTGGTCTTGGGGATGTGGACGCGCCTGACCGGCTGCGGGCGATACGTGCCCGCCGAGAGTTGCGCGATCACCGCATCGATCCGGCTTTCGTCGAGATCGGTTACGGCCTCACGGTCGATGCCGGGGGTCTCTGCCCCACGGTTCTGTTGGATGCGGCCCAAAGCTTCCACCCACAAGGAGCGGGATAGCAGCAGTCGGAACACACCGTTCACACGTTTGCCGGTCAAGGCAATCGTTCCAAGTGATTCCAGCCTTTTCAAGGCGGCACAGGGTTGCATCAGCAGACCTCCGCCCTGGTTCGATGCTGGATCGAAGCTGCCGCACTTCCCCCGCTCGGTTGCGCTTTCGCTCGGGTCACCCCGAACTTATACGGCCGACCGTCCCTCACCGAGGCAAGGGCTGTCCCGGCAATTACGCCGGGTGTTCGGGTAATATTGCGGCTCCGCCGCCATACAGGTCGATAACTCGACCAGCTACAGGCGGTCCCGTAGTTACGCGTGAAAGGAGATAAGCTAACGGTCTTAGGTGGCCTTTTCATCTCTAGTCCTCCGAAGGAGGTCACGCCGACAAGGTTGGCCGGTCAAGTCGATGGTACGGACTTGGCCGCTTCTCGGGTCCGAGCTGGTAGAGTGGACCCGACGCGTCGGTGCGGGGTTTCAGTCGCTTTCCTCGCCGCCAAGGGTTTAGGCCGCGAGAGATTGGGCTTCACGCAGTGTAGCGTTCACCATAACCGTCTTGCCCTGACCCGTTGCTTCAATGCGACTATTCACTTTGGGCCTTTTCCGAGCATGCTATGGTCCCGTTCTCCTTTCGAAGTTTCAGCCCGAGGGCACCGGTAAGCTCGGTGGGCAGATGCCATTGCCAACAAGCATCACGTCATCAGACGCACTCCTTTCTCGCGCCACAACGGCGCACACCATCCCCCTTCCTCGGGGCCGCCCCAGGCACGGTCGATTTCGTAGAAGGCGAGGATGCTGCGCATGGGGTCAGCTCCGGTTGTCACCGGGTCGGATGATCCTCCCGGTTCATAACAGCCGGTCCCCCTTCCCCTTCCTCAGACGTCCGGTGCTTCGTCGGGACGCTGGTGGCGCAGCGCACGCGCGAGCGCCCGCTTGCGGGCGGTCGCCGCGGCGCGCGACGGATAGGCGCCCGAGAGGCGAGAGGGGTGTGACAAGCTGTTGTCGAACACGACCCAGCCCGTTGCGGTATGGGCGACGTGCATCCCGTCGCTGCGCGAGGGGGTGGTCATGACGGGCGCGCCCGCCTGATCGCGGCCTCGGCGATGAGCTGGCCGGCAAGCGTGTTGCGATGCGACGCGATCCGGCTGTCGGGCGCAGCCACGACTTCGGCCGCGCGTGTCAGCAGCGCAGCGAGGTCAATGTCCGACATCGGCGCCGGGTTGGTCGCGGATCGCGCGGGTTCTTCCCCGGCCTTGTCGAGCATCAGCACGAGGATCGAGGGCTTGATCTCTTCGTCGAGCGGTCGACTGTCGGCGACGAACTTGCCGCCACGCGTGATCGCGAACGCGTTGAAGGTGGGTGATACCCCGTTATCGGCGTTGGGGATCGTGGTGCCGCGGTCGTGGAACTGGATGTCGATGAAGCGGGGCGGGCCACCATAAGTGGATTCGAGAAAGCAGAAGGTGACGCGGCGACCCTCGCTGGTCTTCGCCGTGATCGTGAACGCGCCGTCGGGCACGTCGATTGGTTTGTGCGGCACGTCGTTGTAGCCGGCGAAGCCCGCGGCGATCGCGTCGGCGCGCGTCATGACGGGGAGATCGGTGATATCGGGCATGATGAAAGCTCCTTGCTCTGGATCAGGCGGCACGCTTCAGCGCGATCAGGTCGGAAAAGCGGTCTCGCACCGCGCCGGCATTGGGATAGAGATCGGCGAGACCGTGCCGCGAGAGGATCGGTGCGCGGGACGCGGCGATGATGCCGGCCTCCTCGATGGTGGGAATGCGCGGCGGCCAGCCTTTGACGTAGCGCAGGTCGGGCGGCATCGCGGCTTCGAGCCGTCGCCGCTCGGCGGCATCGGCCTTGGCGAGGGAAATCCGGTTCCTCAAATTACCCGGTATGTGACGCGGTGCGACGTCGGCGAGCCAGCGTGCGGGCTGGAACGAGAAGGTTGAGGTCGCCTCGAGGCCGACCAGGTGGAGCAGCGCGGGACGGTTCGCCGGTGCCGAAGCCGATGCCTGGGCGTCGCCGAGCGATTGAAGGACGCAAAAGCGGCACGACAGTCGTGACGACTGGTAACAGGTGTAGGCGACGTGCAGCGGGATGCCGAGCGTATCGTGCGCGGCGAAGACCTGTGGTGTCGTCCAGTGCGCGATCGGGTTCCACAGCATCATCGCGGTGCCGTGCGGATTGCCGGCAGCGGCGTAGCGCGCGTCTGCTTTCCATTCGGGTGTGCGTGACCGAGCGATGCTCTCGTCGCGGCGCAGTCCCAGCACGTTGATGATAGTCTGGCCGCGCAGCAGTCTGGCGAGGTGCGGCCCGATGACATGGGCCTTCATCTCTGAGGTGCAGAAGCGCAGCGCCGAGGATGACCAGGGACCGATCAGATTATAGGTTTCGAGTGCCTCGTAGCGCGCCTTGCCGTTGGCAAAGCGCGTGGCCCAGCGGTCGAACAGGTCGCCGGCGTTGCGCCGGACGATCGTCAGCGGGACGCCGGCGTGGGCCGCGAGATCCTCGACCGTCGCGGGCGTTTCGTCCCATTCGGCACGGCCGAGGTCGGCGTGAATGGCGATACGCCGCTCGCGCGGATGGCCGAGCGCATCGAGGATCAGGTTGACCGCGAACATCGCGGCCGAGCTGTCCTTGCCGCCCGAGAGGTTGAAGACGATCCATGCGCCGCGTTCGACCGCGTCGAGGATGGCGGGCGGCAGGGCGAGGGCCGGAAGGCCGGCGACCAGGCCGCGTCCGATGTCGATGAACATGGCCGTTCAGGCCGCGAGCGGCGCTGGCAGCGCCAGCCACTCGGGTTCGTCGTTGGCGATGACCGGATCGTGTGCGCGGGCCTCGGCTTTCGAGAACACGGTCGCGCTGGCGAGTGCCCCGAAGCCGTCGTCGTTGTTCCAGAAGACGGCGTGGCCGTCCTGGTCGCGCGAGGCGAGCACGAAACCGAAGCGACCCTCGTGACCATGGGTGTCGGGATCGGCTGCGGCGCTGCGCGCGGCGCGATCGAGGATGTCCTGGGTGCTGTGGAACGTCAGCCCCGCGTCGGTAATGATGACGCAGCCGCTTCCGAACTCGCCGGGGCGCAGCCGGTCGCAGTCGGAGATCCATGCGAACCCGCAGGGGAGCGCGGACTTGCAAGCGCGGAAGATGAGCTGGGCGACCTGTTCGACGCCGAATTGATCGCCGCTGAAGAATACGCGCGCGTTCCCGTCTTCGCCTTTCCAGTCGATGTCGATCGCGCAGTCGAGATAAGGGAAATGCCAATCGTCGAATATCTCGAGGAAGCTTTCGAACTTCATCGGCCCCTTCGCCGGGAACACGGCGTGAAACGCGGGATCGAGCGCGTCATATTCGTGGGCGAGGTCGGCATCGTCGCCGTTGGTGTCGAGGATATCGACTGCCTGTTCGGCAATGGTTAGCAACGCCGCGTCGGCGTGGCTCATGGTCAGCGTGAACGCGGCCTTGGTGTAGGTGTTCGCCATGGGAATGCTCCGAAATGATGGGAAATCGCTCTGTGCGGTCGCGCTCAGGCGTCCGCGGCCTCGGCGAGACGCGCGTTGGCGGCCGCGGCCTCGGCGGGGTAAGCCTGCGTGAGATTGCCGTGCAGGACCGCGAAATCCGGGATCGGGAAAAGACCGTTCGGCCCGGGCCGGGTAATCAGCAGCGCGCTGATGACGGCATCGGCCGGATCGGCATGGACGATGGTGGGCGTCTCGCCGTTATACTCGACCGGCGCGGTGAAGCCCGCCTCGCGCCAGGTGGCGAGTCCCTCCTCGACGCGTGTCGCATAGTCGGCGACGGCCTCGTCGAGCTCGTTCTCGATATGGAGGACGAGTTCGACATAGCGACCGAAATCGTGTCGGTTGGACAGGCCGGCGAGGCGGCATCCCGGGGGCGGCGGGCCGTAGCGTGCGATCAGCGCGGACTTGTAGACCGCGATTTCGAGGCGGTTGAGGCTGTCGAAGTTGGGCGACTGGCCGAGTTGCGCGCAATCCTCCTCGGCGGGACCGGCACCGAGATCGATAAAATATGGCATGGGGCTCTCCGTCGATCGTCATTGATCGACGCGCCCCATCCCCCTCCCCTTTCTTGTCGGGTACTCAGTCGCCGAAGAAGCGGCGCTTGATGGCGATCTGCGCCTCGCCATCGGACTGGCCGAGGGTCATCAGCCGGTCGGTCTCGAGCGTGATCGCGAGATCGGCGGGAAGATCGGCCCAGCGTGAGGCGATGGTGACCGCGGCGGCCGCTGTGGTCAGCTCGCCGGGGTGCGCGCCATGCCATGCGACGGTTTCGTCCTCACCCGTGAGATGCGGGTGCGGGCGCAGCACCTGGACGAAGAAGGTGCCAAGCGGGCGGTCCCACCCGATGCTGACGCTGGTGCCGGGTTCGATACCGGGAAACTGGTGGCGGCTCATGGCGATCCTTTCAGGGTCAGTGCAGCGAGATCCACTCGCCGTGCCAGGGGCGCGGGTGCGGGTAGAAGCGAAGAACGCCTGGAACATCGGTTTCGCCGCTGGCGAGGCGTTCTTCCAGCCAGAGGATGTAGAGCGCGGCGTCGGCGAGATCGCCGGCGAGCAGATCGTCGAGCATCGCGGCCTCGCGCGCGGTCTGTTCGTCGAGCGCGGACCAGTCCAGCGCATCGAGGAAACGGTCGCGTCGATCGGTGTAGCGCGCGATGCGGGCAGCGTCGGCCTGGACGCTGGCGATGGCGAGATGGATATCCACGGGCGGTGCTCCTTCCGGCATGTCGGTGACATGCCGCCCGCTCCCGCTCCCCTTCCCTCGCGCCGCTGGCGCGGGGATCATGCCGCGAGGATTTCGCGGATCGCGTCGCTCCGGCGCGGATAGGCAAGCCGGGGCAGATCGCGCGCGGTGCGCCGGGCGTCGCGCGTCAGCTCGAAGCAATAGGTGAATAGCGGGCTTTGCCGGTGCGGGCGGAGCAGATTGTCGGCACGGAGCCGCGCGAGCCAGTCGGCGGGGTGTTCGTGCGCCTCCGGCCTCGGCGCACCGAGCCGCACCAGCTGGTCGATCGCCCCGGCATGGCCGGATTCGAGGTTGCGGATCTTCGACAGCGTTCTCTCCGAGATCGTCTCGCCGGCGATGCGCAGCACCGTCCGCGGCCTCGTGCGGCCGCGATAGGCGCCCGACAGCGCGGCATAGACGACGCCGCAATGGCCGAAGGCGGGATCGGAGAAGCTGACGACAGCGTCGATCCGGGGCTTGGCGAGGCGCAGGAGGCGGAAGGCGCGCGACGTGAAGAAGCTTTCGCCGTTCGCGGCGACCGAGGGCAGGCAGATGAGCCGTTGCAGTACGCAGCCCCGAGCGGGATCGGCATAGCCGGTGTGCCGGGTGATGACCGCGCCGGTCGCCGGCACGCCGAACACGATGAGACCGACCAACGTGGATCTGCCCGGGTCGCCCGGACCGAACAGCCCGCAGGCGAGCTGGGCGGCGGGATAGCGCGGGAGGTAATGATGGTCGGCGAGGAATGCGCGGGCAGTATCATGGGCGACGACATCGACGGCGTAGCGGCGCGGGTCGATCACGCTGTCGCCGGCAACGAACAAGCTGCGCCGGTCGCGCCAGCGCTGGGAGCGGTCGGTGAGCATGGTTACCTCCGTCAGGCCGCGTCGGCGTAGATCTCGGCCGCCCAGGTCTCGATCCATCCGGTGGTGATCTCATCGTGATCGAGATCGCCGCTCTCGATCAGGGCGCGGATCTCGGCGCGAGCCTGCGCGATCGCGCGTTCCCAGGGGTCGGCGGTTGGTGGCGGTGGAGCAGACGCCGCGGCCTCGGGCAGGTGTCGCGGTGTTTCGAGCGTTCGCGCGCATTGCGTGCGATACCAGCGTTCCATGAAGTCGGCGCCGAGCGCGTCGGTCTTGGCGATGCGATGCCTGAGCGCGTGCTGTCGCACGCCTACGCCCCATCCCTGGCTGTCTATCGAGGCGATCCAGCGTGCGAACGGCGTGAGGTACGGCAGGGCATCGCCTTTCACCCCGAAGAGGTGCGCCTTGACGCCGATCGGCAGGATGCGGGTCAGCCGCTCGACGACGGCGATCAGCCCTTCGGGACCGTGGATCGGTCGCCGGCACATGCTGCCGATGCCGACGACGGTGCCGGGCAGGATCAGACCGCCGATCGCGTCGAGTGAACGGACGTAGTCGTCGGGCACGCGGCCCTGCAGCACGGGCATCAGCCGGTCGCGGATGGCCAAGTCGTCGGCGCGGGCAAAGCATTCTCGGTTGGTGGCGGTGGTGCGCGCGATGCGGTCGAGCACTTCCTCGCGGTCGTGGGCAACGCCCTCTTCGCAGCAGTAATCGACCGACGAGATGCGTCGGAACGGCCATGACGCGGCGAGCGCCATGTAATCGGCGATGCTCCAGGGAAGCCCGCCATAGCGGACCATCATGGTGTAACCGGCGGAATCGAGGTCGACGCTGGCGAGCGGTCGCGCGTTGGCGAGCGTTCCGGTGCGCCATCCCGACCACTCGCGCCAGCCATCGGCCTTGCGCCAGCGCGACAGACAATTGGCCGAGATCAGCACCGGTGCTTGCAGCGCGACCGCGCGCTGAAGGATAGGCCCGTTTGCGAGATGCGGCAGGCCGAGGATGATCTCGATCGTCATCGTCTAGCGGCCAGCTAGCTGATAGCTGTCGGCCATTCCGACAATACGCATCACAGATCCTCGCGCAGCATGAGCGTGAGAACACGGCGCGTGATGCTGGCGTCGGCGGGGTCTTCCGATCCCCATTCCAGCGCCACGTCATAATAATCGATACGGAAGTGTATCGTCTCGCCTGACAGCTCGAACTGGCCGCGATCGCGCTCGGGACAGTCGGCGGGGAAAGTGTAGCGGCGCAGCGCCTGCAGGACATGCGCCTGGGCGACGGCTTCCGAGGCGAGCGTGCCGTTCGACAGCGCGCCGAGGCACGCGCGCGTCATGACGATCTTCGCGGTGCGGTCGAACCCCTGGCGGCAACGGTCGTTGAGCCTGGCCACGGCTTCGAGGCGCGTTTCGGTGGCGGTCGAAATCATGTGATGATCCTCCGTTTGGTCGATAGCGATGGTGGCGGGGACTTCAGGCGGCGAGCGCGTCGCTTCGTCCCCGGCCTCGTTCGGGAAAGGCCGCATGGAAGCGGTCGAGCCAGTCGCCCATCGTCGGGCGCTCGCCGAGCGGGATGACGGCCGCGACATCCTGGAACCGGATGAGGTCGAGCGGCGCATCGCGGATGATCCGGTCGATCTCGTCAGCCGGCAGGAGGTGCTCGTCGCGGATGAAGGCGGTCATCGATCCCGGGCGCGCGCGGGTCGATCTGCGCCACAGGCCCTCGACCGTGTGCAGTCGCGGGGCGGCGCGTGCCTCGACCAGCACGATGAGTCGCAGGCACCATTGCGGGAGGCCGCGGATTTCGCTCGGATGGTTGGCGATGCACAGCCAGCACGCCGATTTGGGTGGCACCGGCAGACCCTCGGCCTGGATGCGGGCGACGCAGTCGGGCCGGTCCCATCGCCATTCGCGCAAGGGGTACTCGCAGTCGTACAGCGGATCGTCGATCGACAGCGCATGGTTGGCGCGCGCGGTGTCGCGCGGTCCGGCGTCATAGCCGATCAGGCGAACGACGCGCTGCCCGCGCGCCCAAGCGTCGACCGCTGGTTGCCAGGTCGACAGGAATTTGTCCTGCGGCGCCTTCTTGTATTTGAGGCTGCAACTCGACCCGCCGAGCGACTTGCTCGGCAGCGTGGCATTGGTCAGGCACATCTCGAGGATGCCGTAATAGGGCGGCCAGTGCTTGAATCGCTTCGGGACATAGCTGACCAGCTCGAAACGGATACCGCGGTCGCGCATCCAGGGCCGGATCACGTCGAGATATTCGTAGGTCGCCGGTTTCTCGACCGAGGTATCGGCGGTCAGCACGAGGTCAGGCGCTTCGCCGCGCGCGTGCTTCTCGATCAGCAGCGCGGTGCTGTCGACGCCGATGCCGTAGGCCAGCACCACTGGTGGCGGCGGCGCCAGCGGCACGACCGGAACTGGCGCGCCGGTCATGGCGCCTCCTCCGGTTCTAGATAGGTGTCATAGGGCGCACCGGCAGACTCGATCCAGCTACCCTCCTCGTCGAGATTCTCGATCCGTGCGAGCAGCGCCGCCTTCAGCTGGCGCGCATCGACGTCGTGGCCCTTGTCGTCGTTCGAGACGAGGCTGAAGGCGAGCGTGTAGGCGTGGTTGTAGCGCGCCATGTCACGCGTCCTCCGCCGCGGCCTTGGGCGCGGCGGGAACCGCGCGGGGCGTGATCGTCACGTCGAGCCGGTCGCGATTGATGACGACGGTGACCGTCCGGTCCTCGGGGACGAGGAAATAATGCCCCGCCAGCTTGTCGCGAATGCGGTTCTCAAGCGCGGCATCGTCGCCTTCGAGCAGGCCGATGATTCGTTCGGCGGCATCGGCCTGGAAGCGCTCGAGCTGCGTATCGTAGCTGTCGGCATCGCTGTCGTCGCTGGCATAGAAGATCGCGCTTTCGAGGATGTCGGCGACGCCGAGCGCGGTGATTTCGCTGCCCCGGCGGACGAAGACGGACGTCTCGTCGACCGAGTTGCACGACCATTGGTCGGGTGCGAAGGCGACATCCGCGTCGGTCGATACCTCGATGAATGCGCCGGCGTGGCTCATCGTCGCCTCGAGCGTGATAGCCTCGACCCAACCGTTTTCCGCCTCGGCGGGGGCTTCGCGGCTGTCGGAGACGATGAAGGTGCGGTCGCCCTGGGTGACGCGGAACCGCATATCCTCGACACGGGCGAGGATATCGTACCAGCCATAGCCCTTGAACGCGTCCTGGGCCTCGACCAGCGGACCACCGAACGGATTATGCTTCGCGATCGCCGCCTGCGCGGGTTGGCCGATCAGCGCATCGAAGTCGGGCATCAGCACCATGCCGGTGTCGGTCACGCGTGCGCCGCTCTCGTAGTTGCGCGAGCTGTCGGCCGCATAGGCGGTCCATGCGAACAGATAGGGCTCGGCTTCGGGTAGTGCGATACCGAGCGAGCGCGCCTCGCGCCAGTCATGCGCCGACAGCCGGTGCGTCCCCGCGGCCTCGATCGCGCGGTAGATCGCGAGCCGGACCGCATCGCGCAGGGCGGCGATGCCGGTGTTCTCGACCACTTCCTTGCGCGCCGGGAGGACGAGCTGGATTTGCGGCGCGTCGAAGATGTCGACCCGCGCGATCCAGTGGCCGCCCCGGTCGACTTCCTGAACATACGGCAGGTCGCACGGGATGGTCAGCCCGTGGAAGTTGAGGCGTCCGTCGCGCGAGGAATAATGCGAGGGGTGTTTCTGGAACACGCCGATGCGCACGCCGTACCATTCCTCGACATGGACCGCGTCCTTCAGCCAGTCCTCCTGCGGAAGGACCGCGCCGTTCCAGGTCACGGGAACCGGATAATGTTTGGCGGCGCGGGCCACGTCGCGCTCGAGCGTCTTCAGCCACTCGTCGGGCACGCGCACGGTGATCGCGGTGCCGCGCATGATCGGATCGGGTTCGATCGCGATCGGGCGGCTCGTCTCCCACGCCGAGGCCGGGATATGCGCCATCCAGCCCTGGCGGTCGGGTTTCGAGAAGGAGCGGATGATGACGTCGCGGCCTGCGAGGCTGAACACGCCCATGCCGGCGGGATCTTCGGCGCGGCGCGTCTCGTCGGACCAGCCCGAGCGGCCGAGCGTGACGATGCTCACCGGATCGGCGATGCCGTGGCCGTCATCGGTGATGTGCAGGAAGTGCTCGGCGCCGGCGCCGTTCAGCGCGAGCGCGACGCCGGTCGCACCGGCGCGGCGCGCGTTCTGGAGGAGTTCGCAGATGACGTCGAACGCGGTATTGTTGAACAGGCGCGTGACCTTGGCGATCGTCTCGGGGGCGACCGCGGTCGCGATGGTGGCGGGAATCATGGGAGTGCGCTCCTGGAAAAGGGCTCAGGCGTCCGTCACGCCTTCCCTCCCCGCTCCCTCTCTCCTTCATCGGCGCATCGGGCCGAGCCCTGGTCAGCCTGCCTTGCCGTCGCGGAACGCGCCGACCACGGTGCCCGCGTCCCAGTGACCGCTGAGGATACCGCGACGCGGGACCGAGTTGATCGCATAGCGCCGCGCCGCGAGGAGGCGGGCACGCCGGGTGTCGCGGTCGATCGGCGCGCCGGTTGCGATATCGCGGGCGAGGCGAAGCGGCGTCATGGCTTTTCCTCATCGATTGTGCCGGGGATGGCAACATGGTCGGTGACGCCCGTTCCCGAAGGATCGAGCGCGATAATTTCGGCGAGCGTCCAGGGGGCTGCGCGGCGCGGGCGACGCGAGAAGCGAAGCTCGTGCTTTTCGGCATATTTGTGGACCGCTGGATATTTGCGGCCGATCGCTGCCGCAACATCAGGCAGCGCGACGCCGAAGTCGTGCGCGATGCGCAGCGCCCGGATCTCCTCTTCGGTCCATTTCCGGTGATAGCCGTGGACAAGGCCGAGGATGTTCGCGCGCGTGAACAGCGAAGCCTTGGTGCGACCCATCTTCGTCGCCAGGGCGTCCATCGGCATCGTGCCGTAAAGGTCGCGCAGCCTTTCCAGATCATTGTCGCTCCACACCGGCCCGCCCCGGAACCCGTCGCGGTTGGCATGTGTGCCGCGCAACCCGAGATAGTCGGCGCGCCAGCGGATAGAGCATTTCGTGCGGCCGAGCCTGGTCGTGAGCGGGGTCAGGCTTGCCCCGTCGGCATAGGCGCGGATGAGCAGTGTGTCTTCGTCAGGGGTCCAGTTGCGGCCCCATCCCCGGCCATAGCCGAGCTTGCGCAGGTGCGGCCCGAAGCCAGCCTTGGTCCTGCGCGGAAAGCCCTCTGTGGCGAGAATGTCGATGATCGCGATATAACGAAGCCCCTCCCCGGCCAGCGTCAGCGCCCGCGTCGCCTCGGCCTCGGTCCAGTCAGCGGGCTTGTTGGGATGGCGCAAACCGAGCGCGTTGGCACGGGTCGCGGTGCCGGACAGCGGGCGTCCGATCAGCGTGGCGATCTGTGCGATCGGGATCGCCTGCGCGTAGCCGGCGCGCAGCTGGGCATCCTCCCAGTCGCTCCATTTTGGAGGATTTCCTTCGGTCAGCCCGAGCACGCCCGCGCGGGCATAGACGCTGGTGCAGGCGCGGCCGAGATCTCCAGCGAGATCGGCCGTGGGGCGAAGGCCATATTCGCGGGTGAGCCATGCGTCTTCGTCGGTCGACCACGGACGCGACGAATTGCGGCGCAGGCCCAGTTTGGCGATCTTGTCGCGCACGCCGGCGCGGCCGCGACCGAGCGCGGCGACGATGTCGTCGATCGCAGCGTCGTCGCAGAACATGCGTTCGACCGTGGCGATCTCGTCGGGGGTCCAGGCATCGTGCCGGAACGGCATCTCGCGCAGGCGCCCGCACGGCTCGGGCAGCTTCGGACACGCGACCAGCTCGACGATATCGGGCGCGAGGTCGGTCACAGCGACACCACGGCGACGTCGCTCAGCCGCGCGCGCAGCCGTGCATGCAGGCGGGCGATGCGGTCGTCGCCCTTGGGCATGGTGTCGACCGCGGCGATCGCCGACAGGAGGTTGAGCGCGCGGTCGGTGCGCTCGGCGTCGAGCGACAGGTGCCGTGCGAGGTCGCGCGCGGTGCTGGCGTTGGGGGAGATGCGCTTCAGCGCGTCCATGATCGCGGCCGCGTCGGTCGCAGCGGGATCGAGCAGGAACGCGTCGAGCGCGCGCGTGCCCTTGAGGGCGATGGCGGGGCCGTGGTCCGCGACCTCGGCCAGGCCCGCGAGATCGAGCAGCTTCGCCGCCTCGTCGGCATCGACGGACGCGGCGGCACGCAGTTCCGGGGTCTTGCCGAGATGTTCGGTGATGGTGGGATCGATATGCGCCAGCACCGGGGTTGCCGACAGCGCCGGACCCATCGCGAAGAAATCGCCGGGGGCGAGGTTGCGCAGCAGGTCGGCGTCACGCGCGGGAAAGCCGAGCAGGTCGGCCGCGCGCGCGATGTCGCGGTCGAAGACGTTGAGCCCGACCAGCACGTTCTGCAGCTCGGACACGACCGAGGTGGAGAGCTTCGCGAGGCGCTGGGTGGCGATGACGGGGGCGAGACCGCGCTTGCGGCCGCGCGCGCACAGGTCGGTCAGGGTGGCGACGCCGAGCCGGCGGGCATCGGCATCGAGCGCGGAACCGGCGACATGCGGTGCGAGCAGATGGCCCTCGTCGATGCACACCAGCATGGTATGCGCCCAGTCCTCGCGCGGTGCGCCGACCAGGCCGGCAAAGAACGCGGCTGCCTTGATGATCCGCTGGTCGGGATCGAGGTCGGTGAGGTCGATGTGCATCGACAGCCGATGTCGCCGGCTGCGCGTCGCCGCGGCCGTCAGCCCGTCGGCGGTGAGTTCGACCGCGCGGATCGTGGTCGCGCCGATATGGCGGGCGAGGTTCTCGAATTCCCCCTCGGGGTCGACGATCGCAAGCGTCGTATAGTCGAACGCCTCCTCGATGATCCGGCGCAAGGTCCTGCTCTTGCCCGCCCCGGAGCTGCCCTGGATGAGCAGGCGTCCGGCAAGCAGGCGATCGAGGTCGAGGCTGAGCGTGCCGGTCGAATGATGGCCGAGCGGTACGCGATTGTCCGCGGCCTCGGGCGCGCGAATCGGGGTGACACAGGTCATGGCGTGGTCCTCCGGGTCAGGCGGCGTCGGCATCAGGGGGCGCCGGATCGTTGGCTGGGATGGCGGGAGCGTCGGGATCGGGAGCGGGCGCACCATCGAGCGTCCGCCATTCGAGCATGTCGTCGCTTTCGCGCTCGCAGTCCTGGCAGGTGGTGGAATCGTAGGTGCTGAGCAGCACCCAGGCCTGTTCGGGCTCATCCCAGGCCGCGACGGCGTCCTTGGTGACGTTGTCGCTGCCGCAGTCGTCGCACACCGGCTTGACCCGGGAGGCGGCAGGCGAGCACAAGCGATCCCCGGTGCAGATCGACCAGTCACCGTAGAATTTGCCGTCGTAGGGCAAGCAGTCGCCGGCGAGCTGAATGGCGTGTTCGCCGTAGCCGTCGTGGAAATGAATTTCCGAATTCGGGAAGAACTTTTCCAGGACCGCCTTCGCGCCGCGGATCTTCACCTCGCTGCCATAGGTGGTGTGGACATAGTCGAGCGGTCCGATCGCGGGGCCTTCGCAGCCCCAGTCTTCGACGTCCTCGTCGGGCGTGGCGCGGCCGTGGAACAGATAGAGATAGACGCTCATCGTGGCGGTCCTTTCAGGCGCTGGGGAGGAGGTGCGCGAGCGCGCTCGCGTCGACCTGTTTGGAGATCGGGGCGGTGCTTTCGACGCGGACCGCGTCGAGGCTCTCGAACGTCTCGGGCATCTGGCGGCGTTCGTAACGGTCCTTGTCGACGAGACCGTGGATCGGCGCGCCCTCGTGGCGCGCGAAGCCGAGCGCATCGACGCTGACGACACGGCGGAAGACGCAGCCGACCTTGCCCTCGGGCACCCAGTCCGCCCAGGAACCCGACGCCGAGACGCTCTCGTACTGGCCGATGATCACCTGATAGGCGGCGCGGCGGCGGACGACGTGGCTGTCGTGGATCGACACTTCCTCGCCGGTCAGCGCGGTCCAGCGGTCGGGATGCCAGCAGCGCACCGAACGGCGCGCGTTCTCGACCTGCAGGGCGATGCCCGGAATGGGCAGGCGGCGAAACTCGCTGCCGAAGGCGTAGAGCACCAGCGCGTAATCGACGTCTTCCTCATAGTAAGGATCGTCGCGGCGCAGCGCCTCGGGCATCGCGGCCTGGCGTTCGTCCGACAGGACATATCCGCCATGACTGGGTGTCGATACGCGCCAGATGCCGGGCAGGACCTGGTCAGCGCGGTCGGGTGCGTCCCAGGGTGTCGTCTCAGGGCGTGGGCTGGGCTGGAACCGGGTCATCTGTCGTCTCCCTCAATGGATTCGACAGATTCCCTCTCTCTCTCCTCCCCCTCGGCAGACCGGGATGATGGCGGCAGGCAGGGTCGTTCATGGTGCAGCCGTGACTGGCCGCACGGATCGCGCTCACGCGCAAAGTGTTCTCAGTCCTGATATTTCACGACAGGAGATCGATCATGGGTGAAGCAACCGACAAGCTGAAGGCGGCAGGCAACAAGCTGGCCGGCAACGTCAAGGAAAGCATCGGCAAGGCGACCGATAACGCCAGTCTCGAAGCCGAGGGCAAGGCGCAGAAGGTCAAGGGCGCCGGTCAGGACGTCAAGGGATCGGTCAAGGGCGCGCTCGGCGACGATATCTGACCCCCCCGACCTTCGATGACACGATCGGGCCGCTTCGGGCAACCGGGGCGGCCTTTTCCTTGCGCGCCGGGAATCCGGGATTTCGAGCGCCACCTTTGAAGATCGACTTGAGGCTGCGCGGGCGCTCGGCTAGCCGTGCCGCGACCACGGTCATCCAGATCGCATCGCACCCCGTGGACGGCCTCGCGCCGCGCGCCTGATTGCAGCGCAGATGCTTCAGCAGGCCGTTCGACAGCGATCGCCGTCCACCCGCGCTGCGCAGCGTGACATGGTCGAACGTCGGGTAATCGGGATGATGGCGGGCGAGGCGCCGCGGGCTCGGCAGGGGCATCCCGCATCCGGCGCACAGCGACGACTGCGCCCAGCGCAGGATCCGCCGCTGGTTTCTGGCTTGGGTGGTCGATGCCATGATGCGAGAATGGTGGCCCTGGATTAAATTCCTGCCAACGACGTCATCCGATGTGCAGCTGGTCAAGCACGGCGGTTTCGAGACTGTCGCCTTCGAGATCCTCGGCATGGATCGTCACGACGGGGGCGATCTCGCGAAGTTTCTCGACCTGGCGCAGCTTCAGCCCGAGCGCATCGGCGTCGTCGCCGGTGACGACCTCGAGCGCCGCCTCGATCACCTCGCCGGTGGTGAAATCACGCAGGTCGAGAAGGAGGTCTGGACGCATCTCGCCGATCGACGTCGCGATATCGAACAGGAGCCGCTTGAACCCGACGCCGATGCCGCGCCGGCGAAGCCGGTACTGGAGATCGAGCAGGCCGACGATCGTCTTGCGTTCGGCGAGATTGTGGATCGCGACGAAATTGGCGGGGCGCGCGATCGGCTGCGCATAGGCGCGCAGGCACGCATAGCCCTCGCGCGGGTTGTGCTCGCCGACGACGGCCAGGACCAGATACGGCGGTCCGATGTGGCGCTGGTGGACGCCGATGTGGCGGATGCGGTTCTTGACGATCAGCTCGCGCCCTTCGGCAAGCGTGATGGTCGAGCCGGAGACGTCGATCGCATACAGGAGGAGGAAGGCCTGCGGGGCGTGCTCGCTCGGCCATTTCTTCGCCGCCTCGCGCAGTTTCGCGAACACGACGCCGCGTTCATAGGGGTCGATATGGGTGTAGAGATGGCGCGCGAGCGGGATGCCCGGTGCGATCTGGACCCGCTCGGCCGCGGCGCGCATCGCCGCGAACTCGCTCGCCATCGATGTCGTGCGCGGCTCGCCGACCTCGAGTGGTTCGACGACGTTGACCTGCGCCATTTCCATCAACTGCCACAGCAGGCGCGCGAGGCGCGGGATCGCGACGCCGCGGGTGCGATCGTCGGGTTCGCTGTCATCAGGGAGCTGCGCCAGCTTCTCGGGGGCGAGCCGGTGCGCCGAGAACAGCCCGTCGGGCTCGTTGATCGTGCGCGGGGTGGTGGTCGCCTTCTCGCGGATGCGGGGCGGCGCCTGCTCCCGGAAGAACGGGCAGTCGACGTCATGTTCGGGGCGACGCTGGCGGATGCTGGTGAGCCGGCGCAGGTAATAGGTTTCGGCTTCGGAGAGATAGGCCGGCGAGAGTAGCGGCGGGTCCGTCCCCTCCCCCAGGCAGTCGCAGGCTATCCACTGGTGATGATCGCGTGCCTTGACCACCATGATGACCGAGGCGCGGTGATCGCTGTCCTCGCCTTCGCCTGTGTACCAGCGCACCAGCGCCTCGCGCACCACGTCGGGTACGGGCGAGCGCAGGGTAAGACCCCGGGTATCGCGTGGGACGAGCCACATGGTGGTGAAGCTACTCCATAATGCTTGCCTTGTCGCCTTTGTTCACGTTACGTTCAATGAACAAAGGAGCTGGCCATGAAGCGTTCGGAATTTATCGGAGAGTTCGACCTCGATGCGGTGCTCACCGAATTGTCGGTCGATCTGGATATTCGCGTTACCCGGCGCATGCTCGCGGGGGCGTGCATCGGCAGCAATCCGGAGGATGCGTATCTCTCGGCGCGCGAGTTGCGGGAATCGCTCGAATGGATCCACGAGGGCGAGAACGAGGGCAAGGTCAAGCTGACCACGATCCTCAGCACCGCGTGCGACGATTTCCAGCGGTGCCTCTATTATTGCGTCGCCGGCAAGGGCGTCGTGACCATGCTCGACGATCTCGTCTGGCTGGAGAAGCTGCTGGAGGCGCGCGGTCGCATCGCCGGGCACATCTATCGCAACAAGCTGCCGGTGAAGCCGCTGGTCAATCCGTATGTCGCGGCCGAGCCGGATGGTCCGTTGGGCCGCTTCGACCCCGCGTTCGCGATCGGCGCGTCCTGGTCGCATGACCCGGGACCCGATTACGATTCCGACGATCGTGGCCCCGGTCCGAAGCTCAAGGGCTGACGACAAAAAGAAAAGGCGGTTCGGCAAGGGAGCATGCCGGACCGCCTCTTCCAGGGGGGGATATCAGTAACGCGCCTCGCACGCGAGCCGTTCCCCGCGCCGCCAGCGCGCCGGATCGATGAATTCTCCCGCATAGGCGCCGCGGCCCGCTGATCGCGCCTGTTCGGCCGCAGCGACATAGCGCGCGGCGCGCTGCGGATCGCCGCGCAGATATTGCGTCGCCGGCACCGCCAGACCCTGCAGGATCAGTTGCTCGCCCAGGTCGTAGCCGTCGACCGTGACGATGGCGATCGGACGGCCGTAGCTGCTCGCGCCGGTCATGCGGATCGTGGCGACACTGCTCTTGAGGATACGCGAGGCGGAATCCTGCGCGAACTTGCCGCACGGATAGCAGGCACCGTCCTTCGAGCACATCTGCTTGCGCTCGAAGGCGTCGGCCCCCGACAGGCGGAAATCGACCGAGACCGTGTCGCCGTCGATCGCCCGCCCCTCGCCGGTGATCGTCGCCCCGTCGCGGCCTTGGGGTTCCCCTGCCCCGCAGGCGGCGAGCGCGGCGATGCCGAGGAGCAGGGCGCCCCTCATGCGTAGCGCAATTCGACTTCGACGTTCGGCCCGTCGACGATGACCGGGAGGACGCGGAAGGGTTGCAGCGGATCGCCGGTGCGCACGATCGAGACCTGGCGTGCGCCGGCATCGAACATCCGCATGGCGACGCGCTGGGCATGGGCTCGGCTGCAGAGCTGCGACCGCTTCGGGCTGGGTGTGACGGGCGGATACGGGGCGGACATGGCGATGATCCTGACGTGGGGGATGTCGGCGATCAACCGAACACCGTCTTGTGGACGCGAGTTTCGGGCTTGGGCGGCACGAGTGTCCACGCCCATTTGCGAAGGTTACCGATCCGATATTTCGGGTAGCTGTTGCCGGGGATCGCGAGCGAGATCTTGCGGCCGCGCTTGTGGACGATGAACTCGTCTCCCTCATAGCCGTCAACGAAGGTGACCTTGCTCGGCAAGCGGATGTGCATGCCGTGTTCGAGCGGGCGTACCGGGGTCGCGAGCCGCTCGAGGCAGCGTCGGCGCCAGTCGAGCGCACCGGGATCGTCGGTATCGCCGAGCAGCGAGAGGATGCGCTCGGGGCATTCGGCCTCGCAAGGCCCGGCGTGTTCGGTCATATCCTTGTAGGCGAACACGAATCCGTCCTTGGCCCGCGGATTCCAGCTGACCAGGCAGACGGCCGCGAAGGCGGGTTCGTCGGTGCCGTCGGTCGACGGCACCACGGCCGCGTACCAGACCTTGTTGCGCAGGCAGGAAGAGGCGATGACGCGCAGCGCCTTGCCCTTCCCGTCGGCATCGCGGTTGTCGTAGGTGAATTGCGCGTCGAGATAGGCTTTGGGGCCTGTGTGCGGGAACATCGACGACAGCGGCATGCTTAGCCAGCCCATGATGGCGGTCCTTTCGCGTGTGTGGACGGGTGATCGATCAGCCGAACAGGCTGACCGGCTCGGCGACCGGCGGTGTGAGCCGCAATTCCTTGCGCAGCCGCACGGCGAACCGCTCGGGCGCGAGCAGGTCGCGGATCGAGGCGTAGCAGTCGCGCTCCCCGAGGTGATCGTGACGACCGCTGACGCGGCGGTAGATGACCTCGCGGTCGGCCATGGTGCCGTGGAGCGATAGCTGCATCCACAGCTCCTCGCCGTGGAGGGTGATCTCGCCGGACCGGGAGGCGTGGCTGCGGTTCGAGCGAAGGTCGTAGTGCGCGGGGTCGAGCCCCAGCGTTTCGGCGAGCCGGCGCAGCGCCTTGCGTCCGTCGCTGTGGAAGCGATCCTTGGCGGCCGCATCGTGCGCGACGCCGCGCACCGCGAGCGTCAGCAGCGCCGGGTGCTGTCGCAGCTCGGCGATACGGTCCATGCAGCGCCGCTTGAGGAGCGCGTCTTCGGACTGCCGCGCGGTGACGCTTGCGAGATGGCGGGCGAGCAGGATGACCGCGGGATCGGTCTCGAAGGCGATGCCGGCGTTGCGGCAGTCGTCGATCGCGCGGGTGATGGCGTGAAGGCTTGCTCCAATCGTGACCAGCGCGCTCGGGTCGAGCGCCTGCTGGTGGCGGAAGGCGACATCGTAGGGCATGAGCGATCTCCCGAGCGCCTCACGCGCTCAGAAATTCGCTCCCCCTCCCCTTCACGATAACCAGTTACGTAATTGCTCCGGTATTTCAGGATCGATGTCCTCGCCCGGTTGCATAGGCCGCAGACCCTGCTCCGCATCGACCGCGGCCTGCAGATGACAGGCGGCAACGGTCGCTCCGTCGTCGGTCGCGTCATAAAGCGCGAGCGCCTGCCGCATTAGCGCGAGCCGTATATTATCGCTCATGCCAGTCTCCCACTACGGTCTGCCGCCATGATTGCGTTCGGGGCAAACGAAAGCAGGCCCATAATGGTTGTAACGGCCGTGCGCTCATCGCAGCCTCCATCGGCCGACAAGGTCGACCATTGCGTCACGATAGCCCCACGCATCGGGATAGATCGCAGGCTCCTGCGCGAGCCAGGCCATGACAATTAGCATGTCCTCGGAAATGATCGCGTCGCAGTTGCTGAGGTGGAGGATGGGGAAGTGGCCGTTGTCGTCACCATTCCACCACGCCAGCAGGAAGGGGTCACGACACGAAAGTGAGTTTTGCGTACGCTAGGAGCGAACAGAACGTGTCCGTAAACCCGTTGCGCGCCGATCTTGTCCGGCAAGCCGTCAAAACCGTGCGCTGCCGGACACTCTGACGCTGACCGGCATACCAGCGTTTGACGGCGACGGCAGGAACCGCCCAAATCCTGCCGTTCAGTAAATCGTCTCGGCGTTTCGAAACCGGCCATTTGCCGTGCAGAAATATTCCCGCTTTCCCATGTACGACGGGCTGTTTTGAGAAAACTCAATCGGGAACAGATTTCGAGAAAGTAGCTCCCCTAGGCGCATCAAGAGAACGATCCTGCCCAGCTTTCTCGCTGCGCCTTCCCAAACGAGACGGTGCCGGAGACGATCCTAACTTCGGAAAGCTTTCCTGTCCCCGTCACGGACCCTAGGCGCTGATGCGGTTGGCCACGAGTTCGTCGACCACCGCAGGGTCGGCCAAGGTTGACATGTCTCCGACTTCGCCCGGTTTCCCTTCGGCAATCTTGCGCAGAATGCGGCGCATGATCTTGCCGCTGCGCGTCTTGGGTAGGCTGGGCGCAAACTGGATCGCATCGGGCGTGGCGATCGGACCGATCTCGCTGCGCACCCATTTGCACAGCGCGGCACGCAGGGCCTCGTCGCCCTCCTGATCCGCGTTGAGCGTCACGAAGGCGTAAATGCCTTGTCCCTTGATATCGTGCGGCATGCCCACCACCGCCGCTTCCGCCACACGCTCATGCGCCACCAGCGCGCTTTCGACTTCGGCGGTGCTCATGCGGTGGCCCGATACGTTGATCACATCATCCACCCGGCCGGTAATCCAGTAATCGCCATCGGCATCGCGACGTGCGCCGTCTCCGGTGAAATAGCTGCCCGGGTAGGTGCTGAAATAGGTCTGAAAGAAGCGTTCGTGATTGCCGTAAACCGTGCGCATCTGACCGGGCCAGCTACGGGTGAGGACGAGATTGCCCTCCACCGCGCCGGCCAGTGTGCGGCCTTCGGCATCGACCAGTTCCGGAAATACACCCGGCAGCGGCTTGGTCGCCGATCCTGGCTTCGCCTCCGCCGTGCCGTTCACGGGCGCGATCAGCGCCGCGCCAGTTTCGGTCTGCCACCATGTGTCGACGATGTCGCAACGCTCGCCGCCGATCACGCGGTGATACCAGTTCCAGGCCTCGGGATTGATCGGCTCGCCTACGGTGCCGAGCAGCCGCAGCCGGGACAGATCGTGTTGTTTCACCGGCTCCTCTCCTTCGCGCATCAGCGCGCGGATCGCGGTCGGCGCGGTGTAGAACACGGTGACGCCCAGACGCTGGCACGTTTCCCATAGGCGTCCGGCATCAGGATAGGTCGGCACGCCGTCAAACATTACCGTGCTGGCGCCGTTCGCGAGCGGCCCGTAAACGACATAGCTGTGGCCCGTGATCCAACCGACATCGGCCGTGCACCAGAATAGATCGTCGTCGGCTAACCCGAATAGAAGATCCGTGGTGAGCGTGACCCACAGGAGATAACCGCCGGTGCTGTGCAGCACGCCCTTGGGCTTGCCGGTCGATCCGCTGGTGTAGAGAATGAACAGCGGATCTTCCGCATTCATTGGCTCGGGCGGACAATCGGCATCGACCCCTTTGCTCAAGTCGTGCCACCACCAATCGCGGCCCTCCTTGAGATCGACCTCGGTCGTCGTCCGCTGTACGACGATAACCGTTTCGACCCCGCCCGCCTTTGCACAGGCCGCGTCGACATTGGCCTTTAGGGGAACCGACCTGCCGCCGCGCCTGCCTTCATTGGCGGTGATAACGAGCTTGGCGCCGCAATCGGAAATACGATCAGACAGACTATCGGGTGAAAAGCCACCGAACACCACCGAATGTACCGCGCCGATTCGTGTGCAGGCAAGCATGGCGATCGCGGCTTCGGGTACCATCGGCATGTACAGGACTACCCGATCTCCCTTGGCGACGCCGCGGCCCTTCAACACATTGGCGAAACGACAGACTTCCGTATGCAGTTCGCGGTAAGTGAGGGTTCGCCCCTCGCCCGGCTCGTCCCCTTCGAAAACGATGGCGGCGTTGTCGCCACGGGCATCCAGATGGCGATCGAGGCAGTTGACCGAAACATTCAGTTCGCCGTCGGCAAACCAGCGAATGCCGAACTCGGCTTTGTCGAAGCTGCTCTCGTCCGCTTTGGTCGGGAAGACGCTCCAGTTCAGGCGGCATGCCTCGGCCAGCCAAAAGGCGTCGGGATCGCGCTCCACCGATGCTTGCATCGCGTGAAGCCTGTCGGTTGCCGCCAACATGGTGATCTCGGCCTTCTCATAGACACGGCTTCGCACGAGAAAGCGTCGGCCCGTTCCGTTGTCGAGGCTGAACATCCCGCCCCGTCCCTCCACCACGTCGAGGATCAGCTGCGTGTGCTTCCATGCCGCGAATTGCTGCGCCCCGATATAGACTGGCGTGGTGCCTATGGTGCCGAGCAGCACGTCCGATCCGCCAAGGCAAAACTCGCTGCGGGGATAAACCATCGGGCTGGAACCGTCGCAGCAACCGCCCGACTGGTGGACCAGCACCGGGCCGTGACGGTCGACGATTTCGGCCAGCAGCGCCGCTCCCGCCTCGGTGGCAATCACACGGCGAACCAAAGCGGCCCGCCCCATTTTTCCCTCGTCCTGCTCGTCACCGTTCGCCATTATACGGTCAGGTCGAGGACGACCCGCCCTTCGATCTGGCCCTGCCGCATACGGTCGAACACCGAGTTGATGTCTTCGAGACCGGCAGTCGAGATCGTCGCCTTTACCTTGCCGTCGCCAGCGAATTCGAGCGATTCCTGCAGGTCCAGCCTGGTGCCGACGATGGAGCCGCGTATGGTAATACCGTTCAGTACCATGCCGAAGATGTTGAGCGGGAAATCACCCGGCGGTAGGCCGTTAAGCGCGACGGTGCCGCCGCGCCCGATCATGCCGACCGCCTGTTCAAAGGCCTTTTCGCTCACCGCGGTCACCAGCGCGCCGCGCGCGCCTCCGCTGGTCAATCGCCTTACCGTCGTGGCGGGATCATTGTCCGTCCGTGCGTTGACCGTCTCCACCGCACCGAGCCTGCGGGCGAGGTCGAGTTTGGCGTCGTCGACGTCGACGGCGACCACCTTCATCCCCATGGCCACCGCATATTGTACCGCCATATGGCCGAGACCGCCGATGCCGGAGATGACGACCGCATCGCCGGGCCGGGTATCGGTCATCTTCAGGCCCTTGTAGACCGTCACGCCCGCGCACAACACCGGCGCGATTTCGTTGAAGCCGACATTGTCCGGCAGGTGGCCGACATAATTGGGGTCGGCCAGCACGTAGTCGGCGAACCCGCCATTGACCGAATAGCCGGTGTTCAACTGGCTTTCGCACAGCGTCTCCCATCCACCGAGGCAGTGCGTGCAGTGACCGCAAGCGGTGTAGAGCCAAGGCACGCCGACCCGGTCGCCTTCCTTCACGTGGGTCACGCCCTTGCCCACAGCGGAGACAAAGCCCACGCCTTCGTGGCCCGGGATAAAGGGCGGCTCGGGCTTTACCGGCCAGTCGCCTTCTGCGGCGTGGAGGTCGGTGTGACACACACCGGAGGCCTGAATGGCAACCTGGATCATGCCGGGCTGGACCTCGGGAACCGGAACTTCCTCGATCCGCAGTGGCTCGCCAAAGGCGCGCACGACGGCGGCTTTCATGGTCTTGCTCATGACATCTCTCCTGTAGTTTTATCGTTCGAAGGCCGGGCGGCGGGCGAAACTCCGCGTCGCCGTGCCCGGGCTGTTCGCCTCAGAAGAAGCCGAGCTTCTTCGGGCTGTAACTGACCAGCATGTTCTTGGTCTGCTGATAGTGGTCGAGCATCATGCGGTGGTTTTCGCGCCCGATGCCGGATTGCTTGTAGCCGCCGAACGCCGCGTGAGCGGGATAGGCATGGTAGCAATTGGTCCACACACGTCCCGCGCGGATCGCGCGGCCGAAGCGGTAGCAGGTGTTCGCATCCCGGCTCCACACGCCCGCGCCCAGGCCATAAAGCGTATCGTTGGCGATGTTCAGCGCCTCATCCTGGTCCTTGAAGGTGGTGACCGACAGGACCGGTCCGAAGATTTCCTCCTGAAAAATCCGCATCCGGTTATGGCCACGGAACACGGTGGGTTTTACATAGTAGCCGCCTGCAAGATCGCCTTCGAACCGGGCTGCCTCGCCGCCGGTCAGCAGTTCGGCGCCCTCCTGTTTGCCGATATCGATGTAGGATAGGATCTTCTGCTGCTGTTCGGATGATGCCTGCGCGCCGATCATTGTCTCCAGATCGAGCGGATTGCCTGCCTTGATCGCCTCAACGCGCTGGATCGCGCGTTCCATGAAGCGGTCGTAAATGTTCTCATGCACCAGTGCCCGGCTTGGACAGGTGCATACCTCGCCTTGGTTGAGCGCGAACATCACTAGGCCCTCGATCGCCTTGTCGAGATAATCGTCGTCCTCGCGACATACGTCCTCGAAAAAGATGTTCGGACTTTTCCCGCCGAGCTCCAGCGTCACCGGGATCAGGTTCTCGCTGGCATATTGCATGATGAGCCGACCCGTCGTCGTCTCGCCCGTGAAGGCAATCTTCGCGATGCGGTTGCTGCTGGCGAGCGGCTTGCCGGCTTCCAAGCCGAAGCCGTTGACCACGTTGACCACCCCGGCGGGCAGCAGGTCGCCGATGATTTCCATCAGGACCATGATCGACGCCGGCGTCTGTTCGGCCGGTTTCAATACCACGCAATTGCCTGCCGCCAGTGCCGGTGCGAGTTTCCACACCGCCATCAGGATCGGGAAGTTCCACGGAATAATCTGGCCGACCACGCCCAGTGGCTCATGGAAATGATAAGCGACCGTATCGTGATCGATCTCCGAGATACCGCCTTCCTGCGCGCGGATGCAGCCTGCGAAATAGCGGAAGTGATCGATCGCCAGCGGAATGTCCGCGGCCATTGTCTCGCGTAGCGGTTTTCCGTTGTCCCAGGTTTCCGCGATGGCGAGCTCGCGAAGATTTTCCTCCATCCGGTCCGCGATCCGATTGAGGATCAAGGCTCGCTCGCTAACGCTGGTGCGGCCCCAGGCCTCCTTCGCCGCATGCGCCGCATCCAGCGCGGCTTCGACATCGGCCGCCTGACTGCGTGCCACCTGACCAATGGATCTGCCGGTAATCGACGAGATGTTGTCGAAATAGCGCCCGTCCTTGGGCGCGGTCCACTTTCCGCCGATGAAGTTGTCGTAGCGTTCCGCGAACGGCACCGTCATCGAAGTGGCGGGGTTGGTCTGCATGTCCATCACGTCATCCTCTCGAAACCGCCGGATCCTTCCGGTCGCGAGGACGATAGTTCCGCGAGATGGCGGCGGTGCACAGGGACTGCCGGTTGATGGAATGGGTCGATTGTCTCGCTATCGAGACAATGGGGAGACCAGATATGTCAGCGACGCTGCAAACCTACCCTTTCCATTCGACGATAGAGAGTAGCTCGACCGATGCCGAGTTCCTTTGCCGCCTTGGTGGCGTTGCCGTCTGCCCGCGCCAGCGCGCGGCGCAAGAAAGCCCGTTCCGAGTCAGCGAACGAGGTGGCTTCTTCGCCACCGAGGATATTCGAAGCCGTGCGGCGGCCCCCGAGACACGCGTTGGTCAGTTTGAACCGATGCCTTGCAGCGAAGGTCGCGCCGATGACCAGATCGTCCCGATCAACGGCCAGCAAGGCTGCATCGCCGCCTGGCAGATTGGCATCGATGATCCGGTACGAGGCGAAATGCGCGCGAAAGATGCCGCTCTCGATCCGGCGAGCGGCATCCTGCACGATCTTCTGAACGAGCATTCCCATCGCGGCGCTGTGGTCGTAGCGGCAGTTCGAGATATCCAAGGCGCCGACAAGCTGGCCGGTCGCATCGCGCACCGGCGCATCCATGCAGCTTATGCCCGTATTCCGGCTGGCGAAGTGTTCATCTCGATGGATCGTGACCGGTCGACCCTCGATCAGGCAGGTGCCGATCCCGTTCGTGCCTTCCCGGCTTTCGCTCCACACTCCGCCGGGCGTCAAGCCGATCCGATCGAAAAGCTCGCGGTCACCCGCGAGGCTACGCGCTTCCAGAACGACACCGTCATTGTCCGACAGCATCACGGCGCAACCCGTGGCAGAGACGATCTGGAACAGCTGGTCGACCAAGGGACGCGCGACCTCCAGCATCAACTCACAGCGTTGCCGCCGCTGAATCAGGTCACTTGCAGATACAAGATCTGGAACCCGATCGGCTCCTGCGTCGAGACCGTGCTTTAGGCCCGAACGACACCAGCTGGCAGCAACAAGCGAATGCGCGGCACTGGCTGAGCAATGCAGGACCTCTTCGACAACTGCTTCATGCCGATCCTTCATCGCGCCGGGATACACGAAATGTCGCCAGTTGTCGAACCAATGCCGTAGTGTTCTACATCCCGCCAGCGGCCTTTGGTGTGAAGAAAGGTATCCTTGCGTCGATAAATTGACATCACGCTGACCGGTCACCCTGCCTGCATCGTGCCATCCGGCAATTGCTTGCAGCCGCCCATCGGTTCGTCCGTCAGTCAGGACAGGCCTGTTTTGGCTGACGGATGAGCAGATTGAGCGGCTGCGGCCGTTCTTTCCCAAGAGCCACGGCCGGCCGCGGGTGGACGACCGACGGGTTCTGAGCGGCATCGTCTTCGTCAACCGCAATGGGCTGCGCTGGCGAGATGCGCCCAGCGCCTATGGGCCACACAAGACGCTCTACAACCGGTGGAAGCGCCGGGGTGAGGCAGGCGTGTTCACGCGGATGATGGAAGGGCTGGCGGCGGCAGGCGCCGAGCCGAAGACGGTTATGATCGACGCCACCTACCTGAAGGCGCACCGCACGGCATCGAGCCTGCGGGTAAAAAGGGGGGCCTTGGCCGCCTGATAGGCCGCACCAAGGGCGGCATGAACACCAAGCTCCATGCCGTAGCCGATGCGAACGGACGCCCCTTGAGCTTCTTTATGACCGCCGGGCAGGTCAGCGACTACACCGGTGCGGCCGCGTTGCTGGACGACCTGCCGAAGGCTCAGTGGCTGCTAGGTGACCGCGGCTACGACGCCGACTGGTTCAGGGATGCGCTCCAGGCCAAGGGCATCCAACCCTGCATCCCAGGGCGGCGGTCCCGCAACGAGCCGGTCAGGTACGACAAGCGCCGCTATCGGCGACGTCACCGCATCGAGATCATGTTCGGCCGCCTCAAGGACTGGCGCCGCGTCGCAACCCGCTACGACCGCTGCCCGACCGTCTTCTTCTCCGCCATCGCCCTCGCTGCCACCGTCATCTTCTGGCTGTAATCAACGAGTCCTGACCTTAAAGCATGATCGCGCGCTTGGTGGGTGCCACTGCGGTAAGCATGTAACTGTCCCAAAACACCATCCTTTTCGAGAAAGGCAGCAGCGCGACACGGTAGCAGCTATCAAACCTACCTCCCGGAAAGCGGTCGGATTGCTTCTCGCGAAGTATCGCCGTTCGCTGTCCGTTCGCTCCTAGCGTACGCAAAATTCACTTTCGTGTTGTGACCCCAGGAAGTCCGCGACGCGCGCGGCCTGCCCGGTATCGGACGAGGCGACATCCACGAGGCGGCCGATCGCGGCGCCGACCTCGTCGAAGGCGAGTGCGCGGATGAGGGGGCGGCGTTGCGGTTGCATGGTGCGTATCCTGTCCTATCGGGTGGAAGCTGTCATGCGATCAGGATGGGGCGTGCTTCCCGGCCTGGGCGATCATCACGGCGACCGCCTCGTCGAGCGCGGCGTCATCGCCGTTGACCATGCGCGCCGACGGGGTGAGGCGTTGCACGCCGGCGAACACGATGGCGGGTGTCCTGCCCTTGAGCCGATAGCAGAACACCTGGTCGCCCTCGATCGTCACCAGCTTCGTCCGGCATTGCCGGCGCAGCCGCTTCGCCTCCTCGATCCGGGTGATGAGCGCCGCCACCTCGAATTCGAGGCAGTGCGGCATGACGCTGTCGCCGAGCCGCGAGACGGGCCGGTTGGCGGCGAGCCAGGCATCGACCGCCTGTTCGGTGACGCTGCCGACGGCATGGTAATCGTCCGCGGCGCCATGACCGCGGTTCGAGGCGAGGAAGGCGCGCTGCCCATCGATCCAGATCTCGGCCGAGTAGCAGGTCGTTTCCTCGGACAAAGCGTCGACCACCTTCAGCTTGCGCAATTCGATGTGCATGGTGCGATCTCCAGGTCATGCTGCGAGGGCTTCGGGTTGGTCGATCCCGGGCGCGCCACCCGCGGCGGCGTTATGGAGCCAGGTCACCGCCTGCTCGGCTTTCGCCGCGGCCTTGATGATCGCGCTTGAATCGCCCTTCAGGATCTTCAGCCAATGATCGACGTAGCTGGCGTGGTTGTCGTGCAGCTCGCCGGGCAGATTGAGGTCGGCGCACACCAGACACTGGCCGATGCAGGCGACCAGCTCCTCGAACGCATAGGCGTTGTCGCCGAACTTCTTGCCGAACTCGCGGTTGAGGCGCTGCGGCGCGCCCGAATAATGGACATATTCGTGCGCGAGCGTGCTGGCGTAATGATCGTCCGAGCGAAACGCGCCGCGCTGCGGTAGCTGGATATAGTCGCCGATCGGCGAATAGAATGCCTGATCGCCGCCATGCCGCACGGTCGCCGGCAGGCCTCCGAAGAAGGCATCGATCGCGGCGCGGTGCCGGCTCTCGATGCGCGGTTCGGGCGGTGCGGGCACCGGATAATAATACGCCGGGAGACCGTCGATCTGATCGACGTTGAACACCGTGTACGAGCGCAGGAACCGGATATTCTTCGTCGCCGCCTCGCCGGTGACGCGGTCCGCCTCGGTTTTCGAGAAGGTCGAATAATAGACGCTGTGCGCGCCATGCTCGCCGCGCCGTACCTGTCCGCCCAACTCGGTCGCCTGTCGGTAGGTCATCCAGTTGCGGCCAGAGAACCCCTGGGCGTCGCCGATCGCCCAGAGATAGAGCGCGTTGATGCCGGTGTAGGGCGTGCCGCAATGCCGCAGCGGTCGCCCCCCTGCCCCGGTCAGTCCCCAGGGGCGCGACCAGGGCAGGACGCCGGCTTCAAGCTTGGCGATTATGAGGTTGGTGATCTCGGCCGCGACATCGCGGCGTGGCGCAGTCGATTTGCGGTGAAAGGTCATGGGAAAGCTCCCTCGATGCGCGGGCCACGCGTGACGGTCCGCGGGTAAAAAGAAGGCGGCCGCCCCGGTGAGGGACAGCCGCCAAGGTGTGCCCGGGAGACGAACGGGCCGGGGGTATCGGGGGGCTATTCGGCCGCGATCAGCGCCTCGTCGCTGTCGATCCCGGCATCGTCGGCACCGAGATCATCGGTGTCGCCGTAGTCGTCGTCGTCGAAGCCCTCATCGCCGGGCTCGTCGTCGATTGCCTCGTCGGCACCGGCGACCGACACGAGATCGAACCGCATCGCGTCGGGCACCCAGGCCAGCGCCGCGTCCTTGGTCTCCGCCTCGGTGATCGCTTCGCCGGCGAACAGCTTCTCGCAGCTGGTCGAGATCTCGCCCTTCTTCGAGGCCATGTAGCGGGCCGCGAGCGGCGCGCCCCCGACGTTGGTGAGCAGCGCCAGCAGCGTACCCTTCGACACGCGGTCGAAGAAGTTCGCCGAGGTAGGGCGCCACCATTTGGCGGGTTCGATCTCGAGGATCGAGGCGAGCCGCGCATGGAGCGGGTTGGTGGTGACCGAGCTGTAATCGGGCTTGGCCTCGAGCGAGGTCGCCACCACGACCGCGAGCCAGGCCGCCTTGGCGTCGTCGCTGAGCGCGCGGAACGCCTCGAACCGCTCGACCGGGTTCGACCCTTCCGTCCACGACGTGTCGAGACCCTCGCGGGCTTCGGCGATCGCGACCTGCGCCTGCGTGGCGGGCTGATCCTTGGGCATCTGCGGGTCCTGCGGACGCCCTGCCCGAACCGTCGTCCCGTAGCGGCCGTAGCCGTGGCTGGGGTCGGCGAGGCAGAACAGCATATAGTCGAGCGCGAGCCCCGGATCGCCGAGGATCGAGGCGGCGAGGATGTCGCGGCGCTGGACCGCCAGTTCGTCATGGAGCCGCGCGCTGAGCGGCTTGCCGCCAGGAGCGACCGCCTCGGGCGGCAGGTCGGCGGTGCGACGCGACGACGGCGACGACGGCAGCGGCCGATCGTCCCCGGGCAGGCGGATCGGCGTTTCGCTGTAATAGGTCGTGTCGAGCGTCATCTTGCCGTCGCGGCCGAGCGTCAGGAAGACGCCGACCTGGCCCTTGACCTCGTCGGTCAGCTCGGGCGCCTTGTCGTGGATCGCCTGATATTCCTCGCGCAGCCGATCCGATTCCGCATCGAGCGCGGCATAGGTGTCGTCATCGATACCCTCGTCCTCCATATCGCTCTCGATGACCTGCACGCGCTCCTCGATCTTGTCGCAGCGCGTCTGTTCCTCGTCCGTCAGCGGCGCTGCCGGCAGCGTCACGCGGTGGAGGTCGGACGTGATGCCGTAGAGGCTGGTCGTGGCGACGGGGCGCACCCATGCGACGCCCAGTTCCTCGCCGAGCCGCTTGGCCTCGGCCTCCATCAGCGAGGCAGCGAGCGTCTGCGCGAGTTCCGGGTCGGTCCAGCGGTCACCGTCCTCGCTGAACAGTTCGCGCTCGATGCGGCCGCCCGCGGCGACATAGGCATCGGCACCGACCAGGATCGCGATCGGATCCGTCGCCTTCATCGTGTCGTTGGCGATCGCGCGACGGATCTGGTCGGCGTTGACGTAGGACGAGTGACCATACTGCTCGAACACGCGCTCCTGCTTGGCCTTGTCGGCCGTCGAGCCGTAGGCCTTGGCCATCTCGTAGGAGATCTTGCCCGCGGCCAGGGCTTCGAAGATCGGTTCGGCAAGATCGGCGAGGCGCAGCCGTCCCTCGATGAAGCGGCGGGTCTGGCCAAACCGTTTGGCGACCGCGTCGACGTCACCGTCGGTCTTGAGGAAGTGCTGGAACGCGACGCATTCCTCGGCGACGGTCATCTGCTCGCGCTGGAAATTCTCGGTCAGCGACACCTCGCGCAGGTCCGCCTCGTCGCCGGTGATGATCTTGACCGGCACGTCATAGTCGGCGGCAACGATCTCGCCGGCTTCGGCCAGCATCATCGCACCGAGATAGCGGCGATCGCCGGCGATTATCTCGAACATGCCCTTCGGGCGGGGGGCGGTCACCAGCAGGTTCTGCATGATGCCGCGAGCGCGGATGCTGGCGGCCATCGCCTCGATATTCTTGGGCGGGGTGGTGCGCACGTTCTTCTCGGAACGCTTCAGCTTCGCGAGTTTGACGGTCTGGGTCATCTATCGTCTCCATGAGCGGGAAAGTGTCCGGTGCACGGGTGTTTCCCCCGACCCGGACACCCTCCCCGCTCCTTCTCCCCTCTCGTTTCCCGCTTGGGCGGGAGGGCGACTGGGGCTCGCCGACAAGCGGCTACCTTGCTGCTAGCTGGCTGTTATCGTGCCGGTCAGGCCATCAGCTTTGCGAGAACCGCATCGGCCGTCTCGACGGGGATGAAGACGCGCGTCTTGTAGGCGATGATCTCTGTGAAGCAGCCGATCGACTTGAGCCACGCGAGCTGGTCGGCCGGTGCGCCGCTGATCTCGATGCGCGGCTTGGCGTTGACGCGTACGCGCTTCACCTCGCACACGAACGGTCGCCGGATCGTGACCGTCCCGCCCTCCATCGCGGCGCGCGCGACCTCGGCCGGGCTGAGCACGTCGTTGCTGTCGAGGCCCATCTTCGAGAACAGCGCCGGCACGTCGCCCGGGAACACCATGCGCCCGAGCCAGGAGCGACCCTCGGCATCGACCACGCGGTTGACCACGAGATGGTCGCTCGGCAGCGCCGACCAGATCGGCAGCAGAAGGCCGGTCGCGAGCCGGATCGTCTCGACGTCGAGCTTGCCGCGGATCTCGTCGACCTCGGCCGACCATTCCGCCTCGAACCGTGCGCGGCTGCATTCCTCCCAGGCCGTCTCGTAGAGATCGTCGAGTGCGAGATATTCGTGCCGGGTCGGACGCATCAGTTCGATGCGCGACACCGCCACCCCGTCCTCGGTCAGCCAGGAGCGCGCGTTGGTGCGCAGCGCGACCTTGCCCGACTTGCCGTTGCGCACGAACACGGCGGTCTGGTCGGTATCGGCGATGCGCAGCACGCGCTCGAGCGACATGGGGTTGCGGCGCCGGGTCACCTCGATCGTCAGCAGGTGCGAGGTCGCCTTGCTGACCGGGTCGGTGCGCAGGATCGTATCGTCGAGCACGGTCGCGGTCTCGACCGTCATCGTCTCGACGCCGACATCGAGTGTCCCCGCCTCGCGCGCGGCCGCGACCCGTGCCTCGACCAGCGCCAGGAATTCGTCAAAGATGCAGTTCTGGAGCCCGATCGGCAGCGCCAGCAACCGGTTGAGCCAGCGCTGGATGGGCGGGAGATCCTCCTTCAACACGCCGTCGGTATCGAGCAGTTCCAGGCCGGTGCGATGCTGGAAATCGGTGAGGTTGGTGCTGGTCAGCTTCCCCGCGACGAGCAGGTGATACCAGCTGATGAGCGCCGCCTTGGCGTAGTCGCTTTCGAGATTATCGGCCGGGTCGAACAGATTCTGCCCCCCGGTCTGGCGCTGGCCGCGCGTCAGAGCGCCGAGGCTGTCTAGACGCCGCGCGATGGTCGAGGTGAACCTGAGTTCGCCCTTGCAGTCGGTCGTGACGGGCCGGAACAGGGGCGAGCAGGCCTGATGCGTGCGGTGGGTACGTCCCAGGCCCTGGATCGCGCGATCGGCCCTCCAGCCCGGCTCCAGGAGCAGATGCGCGCGTTGCTGCTGGTTCTTCGCATCGAGGCTGGCATGATAAGACCGCCCGGTCCCGCCGGCGTCGGAGAAGACCAGGATGCGCTTGGTGCCTTCCATGAAGGCGGCGGAATCGGCCTGCGTGGCGCGGGCCGAGCGCGATTCGAGCTTCTGCCCTCCCCCGCTCACCGTGATGAGGCGCTTGGTGCGCCCCGTCACCTCGGCGACCATCTCGGTGCCGAACCGGGTGATGATGGCATCGAGCACGGCCGCGATCGGCGGCAGCGCGCAAAGCTGCTCGACCAGATTGTCGCGCTCGGCTTCGGCTTCGGGGTTGGTGACCGGGTGGCCGCTCTCGTCGAACAGCGGTCGCGAGCGCACCTCGCCGGTGTCATCGCGGAAGAAGGTCATCTGCTGGACCGGGAATGCCCGCGTCAGATAGTCGATCACGGCTTCTTTGCAGTCGCAGTTTACGTCGAGCGTGGCGGCGGGATGCGCAGGTTTCCTTCGGTTTTCCATGATTTCACTCCAGATAAAGTGAGTGCCAGGGGGGTGTCCGGAGACGGGCTAGGCTCGCCTTCGAACGTCGGTGAGCATGGTGATCAGGGCATCGGATGGCGGCTTGAAGCGCCCGGGCTTGATGGCAGGTGCGCCGTGCGCCGCGAGAATCTGCAGCTTCTCCTCGGGATCGGCGCGCAAATAGGTCTCGGTGCTCTGGATGCTGGCATGGCCGAGCCACAATGCGACTTTGCGAATGTCCCCTGTCGCCGCGAGCGTGTGCATTGCGCAGGAATGGCGCAGCACGTGCGGTGTTACGCGCTTTCCAAGGATTGACGGCTGCTTCGTTGCCGCGGTCTTGACGTGCTCGGCCAAACGAAACGCAAATCCGTCGCGGGTCATGGGCTGCCCGTTGGCATTGAGGAATATCTCGGCAGCTTGCGCTTTGGGCCGTATCGCAAGCCACGCGCGCAATACGAACTGGGTCTCTTTCCAGAGCGGAAGGACCCGTTCACGCCGACCCTTGCCCATGATGTGCACGGTGGACAGGGAGCGGTCCGGGAAATCGCGCAGTTGTAGCGTTACGAGTTCCGACACCCTCAGCCCGCCAGCATAGGCCAGATGCAGCATTGCGCGATCGCGGGTGCCAAGGCGTGTCCGGGGATCCGGGGCATCGAGCAAAGCCTTGATCTCTGCCCGGTCGAGGTAGTCGATCAGCGCCTTGTCGGTCTTCTTGGTAGGGATCGATCTGACGCGAAGGGCCTGATCCAGGCAGGCCGGAATACGATACTCGATGTAGCGGAAGAAGGACCGGATCGCGGCGAGCCTGCCATTGCGGGTCCGAACACAGCTGCCGCGACCGTTCTCGACATGGTCAAGGAAGGCCATGATCATGTCGGTGCCGAGATCCTCGATCTCGAGATCGGTCGGCCGACGCTTCAGCCGATCGGCAGCGAACTCGACCAGGAGGACGAAGCAGTTGGCATAGGTCTTCACCGTGTGCGGACTGACAGCACGTTCGCGCGGCAGATGTTCACGCAGGTAGATCGAGAGATGCGGAGCGAGTGCCGTCATGCCGCTTCTCCCCGGTAAAGTTGCTCGCTGGCGGCAGCGATATCGCGCAGCAGCACCGGAGTGGCCTCGAGATACCAATAGGTGTTGGCGACCGACGCATGCCCCAGATAGACGCTGAGTGTCGCCATGTGGTGTGCGATGGCTTCCCTGTCGCGCGGGCACGACTCAAGCGAACGCACAGCGAAAGTGTGCCGCAGGTCGTGTAACCGCATCCCGGCCGTTCCGGTCGGTCCGCGGTATCCGAGCTGCCGGGCCAGCCTGACGAACACCACGTGGGCGCGCACCTTGTGTGGTGCTCTCCCCCGAATGGTCACGAACAGGTCATTGCCCGTGGCGCCAAGCCTTGCCCGGGTGGCGAGATATGCTTCGAGCGCCTGACGGGTCGATGGCTGCAGGGTAATCAGCCGCTGCTTGCCGAACTTGCCGTTGCGGACGATCAGGCCATCCTCGACCAGATCGTTGCATTGCAGAGCGAGGGCCTCGGAAATCCGGAGACCTGTCGCCGCCAGCAGGCCGAACAAATAATGGTACGTGTATGGGCTGATCGTGTCTTGGGACGCAACGTCCAACGCCGCGGTCATGATCGCCCGGACCTGTTCCGGTTCGATGATGGTCGGGGTCGGGCGTGGCCGCTTGCCCCGGCCGAAGACACCGGCAGGCGGAACCTCGTGAACTGGATCATCGGCTTGGATAAAGCGGCTGAAGTTGCGAACGGTGTCGAACCTACGGCGGGCCACATTTTGCGAACTCGCCGTGTGGCACCAGTCGTAGACCCGCTGGACTTGGATGTGTCGGTCGCCGAATCCTCCGGCGTAGGCGGCGTACAGGTGCAGCAAGCGTTCCTGTTCGGAGAACTTCCGTCCCAAGCTGCGATGGAGCGTGACGTATCTGGAAATGTGCATGTTCAGCATGACTGTTCTCCCGGCCAGGGCTGCGCGATCTTCATGAGCATCGGCAGATCGACCTTGGCGTAGATGGCAGTGGTCTCGGGCGAGCTGTGACGCAGGATGGTCCCGACGGACTCCAGGCCTGCGCCCGCTCGCAGCAGGTTGGTGGCAAGCGAATGCCGGAATATGTGCGACCCGGTCGGCACCCCATCGATCCCACCGCGGTCGCGCGTACGGGCGACGATGCCGGCGATCTCGGCGGACGAGCGGAATGGCCGGAACGGCGCTTGTGCGCGCAGGAACAGATGCTCTTCGACGGCCTTCGGGCGGGCTGCCGCAAGATATGCCAGGATCGCGTCGCCAACATCCTGCGGCAACGGCAGGCGGTCCGGCCGGCGCGTCTTGCCCTTGACCGTCAGGTGGCCGGATCGCCAGTCGATATCCTCAAGGCGCATGTCCTGAATATCACCAGCGCGCAGCCCAAGTCTGGCGAGCAAGAGGATGATGGCCTTGTCCCGGACCTCCACCGGACGATCTGTTGGACAGGCCGCAATGATCCTCTCGATCGTTGCCGGGTCAACGTGGCGCGGCAGCTTCGAAAGGCGGTAGCGCTGCACAGATGGAACTGCATGCAACAATGCCGGCCGGCACTCGCCACGCACGACCAGAAACCGGATGTAGCTCCTCATTATCGTGACGAGCAGCGATACCGAGCCCGGCGTCTCCTTGCTTCGTCGCTGGAATGCGCTCCTGAGTCCGGCGGCATCCCATAGCGAAGGCTCGCCAAGCATTGGCATCAGCCGTCTAATATCGGTCCGGTAGCGCCGGATCGTCTCGTCCGTGGCGCCGCGGTGTTGCTTGAGCCATGCCAGGTAAGCCGACATGTGCGGGTTATCGTCCGCCACCGGTTCAACCAATGGGATGGCGCCCCGGCCTCGCAGGAACTCGACGAAGTGCCGTGCGCATCGCCCCCGCCGCTTGGTGCCTGTTGCGACCAACTGGCCCCGCTTGCGCCAGACCGGGCATCGGCAATCATGCGCGGCGTACTCGTCGATGATCGTGTCGTCGATATCGATCCATTGGCGTCGCGTAACACGAAGCCAGGCCACGACATGCTCTGCCTCGGATCGATAGGACTGCGCCGGGCCCTCGGCGAGTTGCAGGCGATCGATCGCATCGGAATAGTCAGCGAGGTGCCGTGGCAGATCGTCGATCCCGTCGTCGACTTCGACGTAGCCTTGATCTTCCAGGAACCGGACGAAGCGCCTGACCCTTGCTGCTTGGTCAGCCTTGTAGTGCGCTTGCTGCGCCGAATACCGGTGGCACCGGCACCGATGCTTCTCGAACCGCCGGACAGCCTGATCGTCAATCGTGCGGATCGCGGTCCTATGCCGCTCCAGCCAATGCAGGAAATGGCGGACCGCCGCGCCATACAGAACCGCACAGCCTGACTTCTCGTCGAGGGACAGAGAGGAGAGGAATGCGGTGAGAAGAGCGCCGTGACTGGGCGGGTCTTCGACCCTGAGCGGGGCAGTCCGAAACGGCAGTGATGATCGTGTTCGCATGTTGGCTCCTTCGACTTGCTGAGGTCGACGGAACCGTAGTTATCTGGAGTGAAATCATGGAAAACCGAAGGAAACCTGCGCCTCCCGCCGCCACGCTCGACATAAACTGCGACTGCAAAGAATATGTGTAATGTTGAGCTCAACATTACACATACTCGCGCGGGGAGAGATCGATGTCGAGGTCGGCGCGCTCGTCGGGCGACAGTTCGCCCAGGCGGCGGTCGAGGATCGCCTCGGCGGTGCTGACCAGCTGCAGCACGACCGACTGATCGGCCGCCAGATGCTGTTCGATCGCCGCGATGACGGTCGGGAGCTTCGCTGACAGGAGGAGCGCCCCGAAGAACCGCTGCTTGCAGCTTTCGAACCGCGAGCGCGCCGCGGCCTTCGCGCCCGAGTTGAGCGTCTTGCCCTCGTTGCCGTCGACGACGCCGGTGAGTTCGAGCGCCTTTTCAAGGCCGCGATGGATGATCGCCCAGGCATCGGCATAGGTGTCGTACACCGCGATCTGTTCAGGCGTCAGCTCGTGGCGGAGGATGTCATATTCGACCCCGGCGAAGCTCAGCGCGCGCGCGGTGTAGAGGCCGGTCGCCTTGAGATCGCGCGCGACCAGTTCCATCGCCGCGATCCCGCCCTGCCGGATCTGGGTGATGAACGCCTCGCGGTTGGCGAAGGCGGTCTCCGGCCCCCACAGGCCGAGCCGCACGGCATAGGCGAGGTTGTTCACCTCCGACGCGCCGGTCGCCGAGGCGTAGAGCACGCGGGCGTCGGGCAGGTGGTTCTGCAGGAGAACGCCGGCGATGCCCTGCTGCGAGCCCTTCTTGGTGCCCATCGACCCTTCGCCACCCGCGACGCCGCCCATCTCATGCGCCTCGTCGAACGCGATGACGCCGTCGAAGTCGGCACCGGCCCAGGCGATGATTTGATCGAGCCGGGTGGCGTCGCCGCGGTTGGAGCGCAGCGTCGGATAGGTCACGAACAGGACGCCCTCGTCCATCGTGACGGGCTCGTCGATCTTCCAGCGCGAGAGCGGCTGCACATCGGCCGCGAGACCGCCGAGCGCGGTCCAGTCGCGGATCGCGTCGGTATGGAGCGCCTCGTTCTTGCTGATCCAGATGTTCTTGCGACGACCCGCCAGCCAGTTGTCGAGGATGACGGCCGCGACCTGCCGCCCCTTCCCTGCCCCGGTGCCGTCGCCCAGGAAATAGCCCTTGCGGTACGCGCGTCCGTCGTCGGAGAGCACCAGCCCCACGCCCTCCTTGTCTGGCTTGCTCAGGCCCGGGATATACTGGGTCCAGGCATGGCCGGCGTAAACGACGGTCTCGAGCTGCGAGGAGGACAGGAGGCGTTCGGTGACGGTGCGTTCGGGCAGCGACGGAACATGGACGGGGATCGGCGCGGGGATCGAGCCCATCGCGATCGATTCCACCAGCGCGGTCGGATGCTCGCCGGCAGCGTCGAACACGATACGGCTCGGCCGATAGGGCAGATAGACGCCGGACTGCTCGGCGAGTGGCGCCGGCGTCTCGAGTACCTGGTAGCCGACCGGGAGAACCTCGTTCCTGGCGAGAGCGCGGAAGATGCGCGGGGTGGCAGCGGGCTTCGATCTCACGCTGCGCAGGAGGGACAGCCCCCCGCCCCGCTTGACCGGCGCCGGAGTGGCGGCCTCCGGGATCAGATCCTGCCGGGGCGGGATGACCAGCGCCTCGACCAGGTCGCTTACGGCGCCGCGCTGGAGCGTGACCGTCGTGGTATCACCCACCGTCTTGTCGATGACATAGAGTCGCACCGCGACTCCGGTGCCGTGCTTGCCATAGGCATGGGTCAGCCGGATCGAGGTGCGCAGCGCGACGCTCGCCAGCGTCGTCGACCAGATCGTGCCCATGCGCGCGGAGTTGAAGAACCAGTCGGGCATGATCGCGACGACGCGCCCGCCAGGCCGCACACGCTTGATCGCCGCCTGCAGGTGGCGGACCGCAGCGAGCGCGTCGGCACCGCGGCCGAGCGAGCGCGAGAAGGGCGGGTTCATCAGGATGAGGCTGGGGCGCTCCGCGGATGCCATGACGCTGGCGATCTGCGCGCCGTCGTGGCCGGTAACGCTGGCTTTCGGGAAGGTGGCCGACAGCCGCTCGCGGCGCGCGGGATCGATCTCGTTGAGCTGGAGCGCCGCGATCGGCGGGAGGCCCGCTACCAGGAGACCGTTGCCGGCGCTCGGTTCGAGTACGATGTCATCCGCGCGTGCGTTCGCGAGCATGACCGTGATCGTGGCGAGATCGAGCGGGGTCGAGAATTGCTGCCAGTCGATCTGCTCCTCGCTGCGCACGGTCTGGGTAGGAAGGCGCGCCATAAGCCCGATCGCGGCGTCGACCGCCGGCGTGGTGCCTGCTGCGCATACCGCCAGCGCGGTCGCATGCTCCAGCACCTCGAAGCTCTCGCGCTGGGTCCAGCGACCATCGGCGTCGGTGCCGCCATAGGCGCGGATCATCGCGTCGTTGAGCATCGCTCGGGTGATCTTCGCGTCGCCGGCGATCGCGGGGAGCAGCAGGCGGGCGGCAGCGGTGGCATGGTCGGCGCGCGCGGGCGCAGGGTCGAACAGGTCGGTCATGGGGGTCTCCGGGTCTGTGGCTGCTCGTGCAGCTCACGACCCCGACCCCCCTTCCCTCTCAGAGCCTGATTCATAATTATCCGATGAAATTTCATAGTCTTGCGATGCGACGCGCGAATAGCTGGATGGAAGCTATGAACAGCCACGCAGTTGCCGATGCGATGGTCTGTTCAAAGTCCTTGGCGAGCCGACGGTTGCGGTTCAGCCAAGCCAGTGTTCGCTCGACGACCCAGCGGCGCGGAAGAACCACGAAGCCTTTTGCAACATCGGATCGCTTGACGATCTCGACAGTCCATTTGCCGGTACGCCGGAGGGCTTCCCTGAGCTTGTCGCCAGCATAGCCGCCATCGGCAAAGACATGGCGCAGCCATGGAAAGCGGTGGATGATTTCACGCAGGACCAGCGGCGCGCCGTCGCGGTCCTGAATGTCGGCGGTATGGATCACCGCATGAACCAAATGGCCCTCGGTGTCGGTGAGGATGTGGCGCTTGCGCCCCTTGATTTTTTTGCCCGCGTCAAAGCCGCGAGGGCCGCCACTTTCCGTTGTTTTCACGCTCTGACTATCGATCACGCCAGCACTGGGCGAAGCCTCGCGGCCTGTCGCTTCACGCGCCATCAACAGCAGGGTATGATTGAGCGAGAGCCACAGTTTGTTATCGCGCCACAGGTAAAACCAGCGCCGAACCGTCGAGACCGGCGGAAAGCAGGGCGGCAGCATTCGCCACGGCAGCCCCCCACGCAGCAGATACAGGATCGCCTCGACGATCCGTCGCAGCGGCCATTTGCGCGGACGGCCTACGTGGGAGGGTGGCGGCAAGAAAGGTTCGAGCACCGACCATTCGGCATCGGTCAAATCGCTTGGCAAAGTCAGTCCCGCGCGGGCATATTGCGCCCGAGTGGTATCGGTCCACATCGTTGATCTCCGGAAGTTTGTTGCAAAACCCCTGAATCAACGACTGCGGCAAGCGTCAAGCTAACCCGCTGATACCACTCAACTTAATTTCGGATCGGGCTCTCAGGCTCCGGGTTTCACGACGTCGGCCCAGTCGCCATAACGTGAGGGTGGCGGCATCCGCTTCAGCGTCAGCCCGCGCGGCCGATAGGCGGCCCACGCCTTGCGTCGTGCGCGTCGGCCCTCGAAGTCATTGTCCTCGGCGAAGATCAGCGTGGTGACGCTATCGGGGATGTGGACACGGTCGAGCCGCGCCGCGCCGAGCGTCGCCCAGCACGGGATGCCGTGGATCTGGGTGAAGGCGGCCGAGGTCTCGAACCCCTCACCAAGCGCCAATGTGTCGGTGACGCGCATGCCCTGCCAGGTCGCACCTCCCGGCGTGCCGAGCGTCGCCTTGTCGAGATAGCCGCCATGCGCGAGGTCGAGGAAGATGCGCTGAATCGAGCGCAGCGTGCGCCCCTCCCGCGCCGCGATCAGCAGCGCCGGGAGGAACCGGGTATGCGGTTTCGGTCCCCACGGACAGCGCGGGTGGTAGCTCAGGTCGTCGAAGGCGCCGGTGATGCCGCGAAAGCGGAGATAGGCTTCCGCGGGCGTTCCGGCGATCGGCAACCCCTCGTTCCACAGCCGTTCGATGTTGGCGGGTCTGCCGGTGCGCTGTTCAGCGGGTGGGTCGTAGGTGCGTCCGGGTCTGATGCGCGCGATCTCGCGGAGCACGTCCTCGGCGGTGCAGCCGGCGAAGCAGTGAACGAGGATGCCGTCATGGCCCTGCCGGATCGAGAGGCTGGGATCGCTGTCGGCGTGGGCCGGGCAACGGCACATGGCGTTGTAGCCGTGCCAGGTGCCGCCGAGGGCGCCGACGATGTCCACGATGGTCTGGGTGGGTTTCAGCGCAACGAGGGGCATGACCGATCCTTTCTCGCTGCCTCTGACCCCCTTCTCTCCCTTCCTAGGTGACTCAGTAGCTGCTGGCTAGCAGCTAGCGGAAGATCCCCGTGTTAGCAGTTAGACCTCCGCTATCTAGCGTTGAGATGGCTGGTATCTAGCGGCTAGCTACCTTTGAGCTAGCAGTTTCTCATAAGCGTCGAGTGCCTTCTCGAGCACTTCTGTAAGAAGCAGACCCTCACGTTGAGCTATTTCGCGGATTCGATTGTCCCATTCGGGTGTGACCCTAGTCGCAAATTGTTGAGTGCGGTTAGTCTTGCGCGAACTGCGGGCATCAATGCGGGTTGCGGTTATCAGCGGTGCAGCCGGAGGGGCGGGGGCTACTTCGGGTGCATCCAAATTCTGGCTCGCCTCACTGATTGGTGGGGGTGAACCCAAACGAGTAGCCTTCTTTAGCTTCGAGATATCGGCCATCATTCACCCCGCTACTTTGTCGATTAGGGATTGGATCAGAGTATCAGCACGCTGGTTAAGGCCGGAGAATTTGGTTTCGGTAATTGACAGGCCTTGGTTCTGCGCTTGCCGGTATGCTGGTCGTTCCACGATCGAACCGTCGAGGACATTATACCCCGCTTCGGTCAAATACGCCCGCGCGTCATTTTCTTCAGCCGAAGTTCCAATGCGGTTGAGCGCAAAAACGAGCCGTCCAGTCGGGATACCCTCCTTAACAAGGGCATGGTATTCGCGGACGGCAGGCCTGAGATCGTCCAAGGATGCGCCGGTGGGTTGAACCACGAGTGACGATGACCGTGCAATTTCAAGTGTAGCTTTGCTGGTCCGAGCGGGGCCGTCGATGATAAGCAGATCGAAGCCGTCTGCAGCGGCCAGGGCCTGAGACGCGGTTTTGAATGCCTCAACCGACACAATCGGCTCGATGGAGATGCCAAGGCGTGCTCGGTGCCAATCGACCGAAGTGCCCTGTTGAGTATCGAGATCGGCGATTTTAACCCGCAGTTCGCCTGCCGCCGCCTCGCGAGCAAGGGCTCTTGCCAAGGTGCTTTTTCCTACACCGCCTTTTTGTGAGACGAATGCTACGACAGCAGCCATGACCGATCCTGTAATAGTTCGAACGACTGGATAGCTAGCCGCTCTCTAGCAGTTTGGCAACCGCTACCTATGTGATAGCTAGCTGATACCCAACCAGCAGATATCTGTGAGCTAGCTGCTACCCACGGGGGTTTGCCTGACCTAGTCTGGATCAAGCACTGGGAGATAGTGGAATTTTTTTCCACGTTGTGCGGTTGATCGAAACATGATGTTCAATGATCGATGAACACGCGATCGAACTCGAGCTTATGCGTAGTGGGTAGTGTTATGGCACTGCTATGGGCGCAAACATCGGCAGCTAAGCAGGCCGAGGTAATGACATTTGATGGGCAGGCAGTTGAAGCCGTCATCGATGTGGGCCCGAGAATGCGGGGTATGCCAACAGACGGAACGCCGCCAGTACCAAGCATGGAAGCCGTTTTAGGCAATGACTTCAGATCATTCGGCAGCCCCGTAATGGAACCCCAAGAGGAGGCAATAAGCACGTCGCATATATCGGTGCCCCTTTGGATGCAGACTGGCCAGGTTTCGGGGGGAGCTGGCCGGGCAGCGATGTCCGATATCGCAAGTTATCTCTACACCCCACAGGCTTGCTCAATCACACCCTACCGTCCACGCGGCGATTTTCCAGGCTGGCTCGAAGCTCGGCGGGCTCAATATTACCCCTTGATCCAGGCCGTGGCGTGCGAAGCTGGTGTGCCAGTCGGGCTTTTCGATGCACTGGTGGCCCAGGAAAGCCGCTATGACCCATTGATCGTATCACCGAAGGGCGCCGTTGGCCTTACCGGCTCTGTTGCAAACATGGGGCACGGCCGCGCGGCGTCACCCAGTTGGGGGATT
>NZ_LSIS01000188.1:0-23872 GCF_001556365.1 Blastomonas sp. CCH1-A6
TTCGCGCGAACTGGCGCGGTTGCTCGGCGGCAAGATCAGCCTGGAAAGCAAGGTCGGCGAAGGCAGCTGCTTCACGCTCACCATTCCCGTCATTTACGACGCCGCGATGGTGCCCGCACGACAGCTCGCACCCGTCGCAGCGCCCGCCCTGCCCTCGCCCGCCCCTGCTCCGAAGCCGCGCGCAGCAAGGCCCGCCGCCGCAGTCCCGAGCGTCGCTGCCGATGACCGCGCTGCGCTGACCGAAGGCAAGCAGCTGCTGCTGGTGATCGAGGACGATGCGACCTTTGCCGACATCGTCTGCGAACTTTCGCGCGAGATGGGCTTTCAGTGCATCGTCGCCAGCACCGCGCAGGACGCGATCGCGCTTGCCGGCGAATATCGCCCGCACGCAATCGTGCTCGATATCGGCCTGCCCGACCAATCGGGCCTGACCGTGCTCGATCAGCTCAAGCATCGGGACGAAACGCGGCATATCCCGATCCATGTCATCTCGGGTGCGGATCAGGGCCCGACGGCGCTGGCGCTGGGCGCGGTCGGCTTTCTCGGCAAGCCCGCGCGGCGCGACGAGCTGGCCGAAGTGCTGGCAACGCTTCAGGCCAAGCTTGCCTCGCGCATGCGCCGCGTGCTGATCGTCGAGGATGACGCCGTGCAGCGCGAAGCGGTCGGACAGCTGCTCAAGTCGCAGGATGTCGAGACCGTGGGCGTCGGCACCGCCGCCGATTGCCTCGAGCGGCTGCGCAGCGAGACGTTCGATTGCGTCGTGCTTGACCTTTCATTGCCCGATGCCTCGGGCTTTGCAGTGCTCGAGGAGCTGAGCGCCGACGAGGCCCATGCCTTCCCGCCGGTGATCGTCTATACCGGGCGCGAACTGACCGCCGACGAGGAACAGCGGCTGCGGCGCTATTCGAGTTCGATCATCATCAAGGGGGCGAAATCGCCCGAGCGGCTGCTCGACGAGGTGTCGCTGTTCCTGCACCAGGTTGTCGCCGATCTGCCGCCCGAACAGCGCAAGATGATCGAGAAGGCGCGCCACCGCGACGCCGCGCTCGAAGGCCGCCGTATCCTCATCGTCGAGGACGATGTGCGCAACGTCTATTCGTTGACCAGCGTGCTCGAACCGCGGGGTGTGGTGACCCAGATCGCACGCAACGGCCAGGAGGCGATCACCGCGCTGGAAGCGGCGGGCGAGGATCCTGAAAAGGCGATCGACCTGGTGCTGATGGATGTGATGATGCCGGTGATGGACGGGCTGACCGCCGCGCGCACCATCCGCAGCGAAGCGAAATGGGCGAAGCTGCCGATCATCATGCTCACCGCCAAGGCGATGCCCGATGACCAGCAGAACTGCCTGGACGCCGGTGCGAATGATTATATGGCCAAGCCCATAGACGTCGACAAGCTGCTGTCGCTGGTGCGCGTGTGGATGCCGCGCTGATGGCCGAGAATATCGAGGATATCGAGATCGAGCTGCTGCTCGAGGCGATGTACCAGCATTATCACTATGACTTCCGCAACTATGCGCGCGCCTCGCTGAAACGCCGGTTGCTGCATGCGCGCAAGCAACTGGGCTATGACAGCATATCGGCAATGCAGTCCGATGTGCTGCACGACCGCACCATGCTGCCGCGCCTGCTGAACTATCTCACCGTGCAGGTCAGCGAGATGTTCCGCGACCCCTCCTATTTTCGCGCGCTGCGCGAGAAAGTGATCCCGCACCTGCGCACCTATGCTTCGCTCAAGGTCTGGGTGGCCGGATGCAGCAATGGCGAGGAACTGTATTCGCTGTCGATCCTGTTTCGCGAGGAAGGCCTTGCGCACAAGACGATGTTCTATGCGACCGACATCAACCCCAATGCGCTGAAGGCCGCCGAGGCCGGCGTCTATCCGCTCGAACAGATCCGGCTGTTCACCGAGAACCACCAGAAGGCGGGCGGCCTGACCTCGCTGTCCGATTATTACACCGCCGATTATGGCCGCGCGGTGTTCGACAAGTCGCTGCGCAATCAGGTCGTCTTTTCTGATCACAGCCTGGTCACCGACAGCGTGTTCGGCGAGATGCACCTGATTTCGTGTCGCAACGTGCTGATCTATTTCAACCGCGAGCTGCAGAACCGGGCGATCGGATTGTTCAAGGACTCGCTTGCCCGGCGCGGATTCCTCGGGCTGGGCTCGAAGGAGAGCCTGCGATTCAGCGCGCATGCCGGTGCATTCAGCGAGTTCGTTGCGGACGAGAAGATCTACCAGCGGGGCCTGACATGACCGGCAAGGCGGTGGTGATCGGTGCATCGGCGGGAGGCGTGCAGGCGCTATCGCAGATTCTTCCGGCCCTGCCCGGAAACTTTCCCTGCCCCATTTTCGTTGTCGTTCATGTCCCGCCGCGCCGGGACAATGCCCTGGTCCAGCTGCTGGCCGCCAAATGCGCACTTCAGGTCAAGGAAGCCGAGGACAAGGAAATGGCGATGGGGGGCACGATCTATTTCGCACCTGCGGATTATCACCTGCTGGTCGAGGAAGGCGGAACGCTTGCGCTGTCTTCGGAGGAACCGGTCAACCATTCGCGCCCGGCCATCGATGTCCTGTTCGAATCCGCCGCCGATGCCTATGGCCCGGCGCTGACAGGTATCGTTCTGACCGGAGCGAACCATGACGGTGCCGACGGCCTGAGGGCGGTCGGCGCGGCGGGAGGGATCGCACTGGTCGAAAACCCTGTGACCGCCGAGGTATCGACCATGCCGTCCGCCGCGCTCGCCGCCTGCCCCTCGGCCCGGGCGATGAGCTTTGCGGACATCGTCAGCCAGTTGCGCGATTGGGCCGCGGCATGACCGGCAGCTTCGACCCCATCAAATGCCTGCTGGTCGACGACCTGCCGGAAAATCTTGTCGCGCTCGAAGCGTTGCTCAAATCCGATGGTCTGGAGTGCCACAAGGCATCGAGCGGCGAAGAGGCGCTCGAACTGCTGCTGGTCCACGATTATGCGTTGGCGCTGCTCGACGTGCAGATGCCCGGCATGGACGGGTTCGAACTGGCCGAGCTCATGCGTGGCAGCGAGCGCTCGCGCCACGTGCCGATCATCTTCGTCACCGCCGGCAGCGGCGATACCGCGCGCCGGTTTCGCGGTTATGAGGCGGGCGCGGTCGACTTCATCCAGAAGCCGATCGAACCCGATATCCTGCGCTCCAAGGCCAACGTCTTCTTCGAGCTCTATAACCAGCGGCGCCAGATCGCGAAGCAGCGCGACAGCCTGGCCGCGATGGGGCTCGAGCTGCAGGCGGCCGACGCACAGAAGAACCGCTTTCTCGCGGTGCTGGCGCACGAGCTGCGCAACCCGATCATGGCGCTGGTCGCGGGGCTGAGGCTGCTCGAGCGGCGCGAAGGCACCGACGCGGTTCCCGAGATCCGCAGCGCGATGAACCGCAGTCTCAGCCACATGACCCGGCTGGTCGAGGACCTGCTCGACATCTCGCGCATCGAGCAGGGCAAGATCTCGCTGCGGCACGAGGAACTGCTGCTGCAGGACGTTATCGGCTTTGCCATCGAGACGGTGCAGCCGATCATCGATTCGGCGGGGCACCGCCTGCACCTTGCACTGCCCGATGACCCGGTCAGGCTGCGCGGCGACCATGCGCGCGTCACCCAGATCGTCGGCAATCTCATCAGCAACGCCGCGCGCTACACCCCCAATGGCGGTGATATTCGCGTCAGCTTGAGGTCAGAGGATCGGTGGGCCAAGATCGAGATCGCCGATAACGGCATCGGTATCGCACCCGAACAGCAGGGACGGATTTTCGACATTTTCGCGCAGGTCGCACCCGATGGCCGGATGAACCAGGAAGGCCTCGGTATCGGCCTGGCGCTCGTCAAGCAGCTCGTCGAACTCCATGGCGGGCGCATCCTGCTCACGCGCAGCGCGCCGGGCGAAGGCAGCAGCTTCGAGGTCTGGCTGCCGCTGGCCTGACCGGGACGCGGTGCGTCAGCGCATCGTCCGAACCTCGTCGTCCCGGCCCGTCATCTCCCAGCGGATCAGCGAGATCGGGATCGATCCCGCAGCGCGGAAACGGTCGTGAAAGGCCTTGATGTCGAACGCTTCGCCCTGCTGCATCGCAACCTCGGCCAGCAGCTTTTCCAGCTCGACCTTGCCCATGTAATAGCCGATGCCATAGCCGGGCTGGCGCAGGTACAGCTCGATATCGAACTGCGCCACCGCGTCGCCGGGCTTCATCCATTTGGGCGTGCGCGCCACCAGCGACTCGTTTGCCTGCTTCCAGGTCCATTCATTGGCCTGCATGCGGATCTCGGGCAGCACCCGCGCGGCGCGCTTGGCGCCCAGGATATAGTCGATCTCGCGCGTCTTGGGCCGGTCCTCGAGCATGCCGGCCTGCAGGATCATCTCTTCCAGATAGAAGGCCCAGCCCTCGTTGCGCAGCCCGTTGACGAAGAACAGCCGCGGCTTGCCGCGAATGGGACGCGTATCGCGCGCCGCCTGAAGGCCATCGAACATGTGGCCTGGCAGATTGTGCGCGCGCAGCGGCAGGCCATCGCGAAACTCGGCCTGGAAGAAGAAATGCAGGTTGAGCGGCGGGTCGAACAGGCCGGGCTTGGAAGGATCGCGCTCGAACGGGAACACATAGGGCCCCTCTTCGGGATCGTGCTGCACATAATCGGGAATGGTCACCCACTGGCCTTCGCGCAATTGCTTGAGCAGGTGCTCGTCCTCGGCCTTGCGCTTGGTATCGAACTCGGCGCGGGTCTTCACCGGTTCGGGCATCGGGATCGCACGGTTGCGATGCTCCTCGATCTTGAGAAACGCGACCTGGCGCTGATATTCGCGCTCGCCGATCGTCTCGACCTCTTCGGGCGTATAGGGCAGCAGCAGGACGTTCTTGAGATACCAGGCGTAATTTTCCTTGCCGACCCCGCCATGCGCCGGAAGCCCCGCCTCGATCGATTCCAGCCAGGCCTTGAATTCCGCTGCCGCCGCCTGCGCCCGCTTCGCCGGCTGCACCAGATCGGGCTGCTCCTTCGCGGCGCGCGCAGCAAGTTCGGCAAAGACGTTGATCTCGACCTGTTTCTGCACGATGGCGAGCCGGGCCAGGTCACCGCGCGGATCGGTCAGGTTGATGCGCGCCTGGCGCAGCGCCGCAGGCACCGCGCCGAGGCTGGCCTTGAACCGCCTCAGTGCATCGCCCTTGAGCGGAAGCTCGGGAATGCCGAACGCCCCGTGCATCTTCGGGCCGAAGCCCAGATTGGTGGTGCTGTAAAAGGCCGGGTCGCGCTTCCACGGCTGCATCACGCGGTGCTGGAACTCGAGCCCGCGCATTTCCGCCAGTACGACCATGTAATCGACCCGCTCGGCGATCGGCCAGGCGCTGTCGTCGATGGTGCGGAGCCGCTGCTGCAAGCTCGCCAGGTGCTCGGCCTGGCGCTGCATCGCGGCGGGCGTGTAATCGGGCACGCCGCGCACCATTTCGGGCACCGTCAGCGCGCGGAACTCGTCATAGAGCGCCAGCAGCGCGGCATAGCCCGATGCCGGTTGCTCGGTCTGCGCGGCGACCGGCTGCGCGACAACCGGAGCAAGGAGCGGGAGCGCCAGCAGCGCAGCCCAGTGACGCCAGTTCCGCTTCATGCTGTCTCTCCCTGATATGTCGCTGACTTAAAGTGCGTTGAAGAAGCGGCCCAGGCGCTCCATCGCCTCGACGATCCGCACCTCGGATTCGGACCCGAAGCAGACGCGGAGATGCCCTTCCCCGCCGGGTCCGTAAAAGCTTCCCGCCTCGACCACGACATGCGCTTCCTGCAGGATCGCCATCGCGATATCCTGCGAGCTTCGGCCCGTGCCGCTGATATCGGGAAAAGCGTAGATGGTGGCCTCAGGCGCGGCGCAGGTAACGCCGGGCATCTGGTTCAGCGCCTGCACGACGATGTCGCGCTTGCGCCGATCAGCCTCGACCATCGCCAGCATCGGCTCCTGCGGCCCTTCGACGGCGGCGCGCGCGCCTTCCTGCACGAACACGTTGACATGGGTGACGTCGGTCATCGCGATGGTCAGGATCGCGGGCATCAGCCGCGCATCGGCGGTCACATAGCCCACGCGCCAGCCATCCATCGAATAGGCCTTGGTGAAGGCGAAGCAGGTGATGGTCCGCTCGCGCATGCCCGGCAGGCTGGCGATGCTGACATGCTCTGCGCCGTCATAGGTGATGTATTCGTACACCTCGTCCGAGAGTACGAGCAGGTCGTGCTCGATCGCCAGATCGGCGATATGCTGAAGCTCTGCCCGCGTATAGACGCGCCCCGTGGGATTGGCCGGGTTGATCAGCACGATCATCCGCGTCCTTTCGGTGATCTTGGCTGCGATCGCCTCTTTCGTAATGGCAAAGCCGTTGGCCTCGTCGAGATGCGCGATAACCACCTTGCCCCCGGCAAGCTGGGTCTTGCCGATATGCTGCGGATAATAGGGGTCGAGCAGGATCACCTCGTCGCCCGGATCGATCGCGGCCATGAACGCCGCAAACGAGGCATGGGTGAGCCCGTTGGTCACCAGCACCTCATCGACGCCGTAATCGAGCTTGTTGAAATCGCGCAGTTTCTTCACCAGCGCCTGGCGAAAGGAGAGCGTGCCGCGAAAATCACCATAATGGACTATGCCAGCGTCGAGCGCGGCCTTGGTCGCCTGCTTGATGTGGTCGGGCGTATCGGCATGCGGCCGCCCGAATTCCAGATGGATGAGATCAACCCCCGCAGCGTCGAGTTTCGCAGCCTCGTCGTACATGCCGAAACTCTTCTTCGATCCCGATGCGAGGCGCTGTGCCGGCCATTTCATTATTGCTCTCCGCTGCTGTGCAGACATATGCATAATTGCGTGATATGTAACATTTCAAGCTCTAACTTCGTCGGGGCCGATATTCCTGCCCGGCGGCCCGCAAGCCGCGTGCGATCATGCCCGCATCATGCTGACACGCATATGGCCGCAAAGCTGCGTGCGCGCTGCCGGATCACTTGACCAACAGGATGCGATTGTTCGGCGGGGCGGTCCATTCGAAGCCGCGCTGGGTCACCACGCCATTGTCCTCGAGCGGAATCTTGATCTTGCGCGTACCCCATTCGGGAACGGGCGTGTAGAGGAACAGCTCGATCGACAGAAAATTGCCGGGCCGAAGCGTGTAGGTCATGCGCAGCGGATTGAATTCGGCCATCGACGGTCCAGACCCGTGCCCCAGATCGCCCACCGAGTGGCTGCCGATCACCACATCGGACACCTTGGGATCGGCCACAGGATCGTCATATCTACCGAGCGCCAGCCCAGGGGTCTCGGCCACGCGACGGTTCACTGCGGCCAGCGCATCGCCTGCGGTAACGCCGGGGCGGATCACCTCGAGGATCATCTGGCGGATCTCGCGCGCCTTGTCGAAGGCGCGCTGGACGCCTGGCGGCGGCGCATTCTCGCCGGGCTTCAGCACATAGGCCATGCGCTTCATGTCGGTATAGGCGGTAAGGAAATTCACGCCCCAGTCCATCGTGATCAGGTCGCCATGCTGGATGACATGATCGCCCGACACGGGCCCGCGCGGACCGGGACCAAGAATGTAGATGCTGGGGATGCCGAAGCTGTTGCCCAGGCCCTGCTTGTGCAGTTCCTCCATCATCCACCAGGCGACCTCGCCCGTGGTGGTCTTGCCCGGCGTGATCACCTCGTTCGAGAGCGCGCGCTCGGCGATGGTGCGCGAGAATTCGCCCGCGCGGGCAAAGGCAGCGATTTCGCTGGCAGCATGGCGCGAGCGGAAATCGGACACGAGCTTTTCCGCCGGGACGAGCCGCTGCGCCAATTCCGGCCCCAGCGTTTCGACCAACTTCTGGTGAAGCGAATGGCTGAGACCGTCCGCCGTACCGATCTCGGAGGCGATATTGACGCCGATCCGCTTCGGATTGCGCTCGGCGATGAATGCCTTGAGGTCTGCGGGCGACCTGCGCAGGTCATAGAGCGGACACTGATCGAACGCCGCACCGCCAATGCCGAACGCGGCCCGCTCGATCCGCCCCTCGCCGCGATCGGTGAACACATAATAACCGATATCGCCAACATAGCCGCCGCCCAGCAGCATCGCATTGGGATCATCATGTCCTTCGCGCGAAGCGACGATCCACATGTCGATTCGGTTTTCGCGCATCGCTTCGGGCAGAATCAGGTCGAGCTTGTCCTTGCGAATCTGGCACAGCTGTTCCCAGCGCTGGCGGGCTTCCTGCGCGGTTGCAGGCGTCGCCGCAGCCAGCAGCACCGCCGCAGCGCCAAAACCCAGTCCCCACCGTCCGAACGCCATGCGCATCTCCTCCAGCCTCCGGGATCAGAACCTGTCGCCTGCCCCGTACTTCACCGCAGATACATTCAACTTCACACGATTTTTGTCAATTTTATTGCGCGGCCTCATTCCACCGCTCTGGACGAGGAATGCAGGGGTTCACGCTCGCCCGGGCCCGAGGCGCGTGAACGGCTTGCAGCATTGGGGCCGCAGGCCCCCTGCCAGCAACAAAACTATTGGCAGCGACAGGCATTTTCTTCCACACGGCTGTCATAACTCAGTGCAAATACACATGTATTCGGCTAGTTCGATCCCCTTGGCGGTCCATTGCGATGGAACCGCTTGATCAATCGAGGCTTTTGAGAAAACATGAACGCAAGCTCGGCAGCAGCAACGGTACGTCAGGAAGGGGAGCAGGTGGAAAATCGCGGCGAATATGACCCGAGCAACCCGACATTCCGCCTGGAAAACTCGCCTTTCTATCTGATGGCGCATGCCGATTTCAAATATCACGAAGACATGGACAAGGTGCTGCACAAGCATGGCGTGTCCAAGCCGATTTATCGTGTGATGACGGTATTGCGCGAACAGCAGCCCGCCAGCATCGGTGCGATTGCCGAGGCGGCGCTCACCAAAAGATCGACGATCAGCCGGATCATCGACCGCATGGTCGAACAGGGGCTCGTATCGACAGAGCCCAACCCCGAAGACAACAGGATTACTGAGGTCACCCTGACCCCCGCCGGCCAGCAGACGCTGCGCAAGCTGACCCCGATCGTAGGACGCCAATTCTCGCGCGCGATGGTGGGCATCAGCAACCGCGACATCGCGCACCTGCTTCGGACGCTCAAGAAGATCAGCGACAATCTCAGCAAGCTGCCGATCGAATAGTCTCCGCGCGGTTCGGCCGCGACCCTTGGTCGCCCGAATCATGTGCATTTGCATGTGAATTTTGCTGTGAAGCCGTTGACCGGCGCGATCAAAGCTGCTGTTTCTGCTCGCACGGCTCCAGATGCCAGGGCAAGCAGCGGCGGAAACGAGTTTGCAACAGACACGATCATCGCGCGCCGACCCTAATGCGCTTGCTCGGGCCATGGCATCGGCGCGGTCCGGCAGGCTCGACGAGGCGCGGGCCCTGCTCGAGCATCTGCGCACGACATCGCCTCGCGACCCCGACGTGTTGCAGCTGCTCGGCATGCTGGCGCGCCAGCTGGGCGACCAACCTGCGGCGATCGCCTTGTTTCGGCAGTCGCTGGCCGTCGAGCCGCGCCAGCCCCATGTTCTCAACAATCTCGGCAACGCTTGTGCGGCGACGGGCCAGCAGGAGCAGGCGCTGGAGGCCTATGGCAAGGCGCTCGCGCTCAAGCCCGATTATGCCGATGCCGATATCAACCGGGCGCTTGCGCTGATCGCGCTCGGCAGGGCATCGCAAGCGGCGGAGCATATGGCCGCCCTGGTGCGCGCGCAGCCTGGTTCGGCCCGCGCTTGGGCCGTGCTGGGTCAGGCACTTGCTGCAATGGGCGATCAGGCGCAGGCGGTCATGGCCTATGGCAGGGCCCTGAGGCTTCAGCCGGATCACGGCCCGTGGTTGCACAATCTGGCCGTCGCGCTGCGGCTCGCGGGGCGTCCCGAAGAGTCTCTGCCGCTGTTCGATCGCAGCGCCGCACTTTCCCCCGATGACCCGCGCATCCACTATAATCGCGGCCATTGCCTGCAGGATCTGGGCCGGATGGAAGAGGCGGCTGCGGCCTATCGGCGCGCCATCGCGCTTGCGCCCAGCGATGTCGATCTGCACGATTCGCTCAGCCGCCTGCTCTGGCAGCAAGGCGACCGCGATGGCCATGTTGCCAGCTACCGCGATGCTTTGGTGGAGGCCCCGGACGACGCCGGGTTGTTATGTGGGCTGGCAGAGCGGCTCACGCTGGCCGGGGAGGCTCGAGCGGCGGCGGCGCTGTTGGCCGATGCCGCCGCGCGGGGCGTCGGGGGTGCCAACCTGCGCTTTCGGCTCGGCCAGGCATGCTGGTCTTGCGGCGAACCCGATCGTGCCTTTGCGGCGTTCGAGGCGGCGCTGGAGATCGAGCCGCGCCACCCGCCGACGCTGCGCGAATCGGCACGCTGTCTGATCATTACCGACCGGATCGGCGAGGCGATGCTGCGCATCGCGACCCGGCTCGACGATGACGCTCATGACCAGCAGGCGCTGGCGCTGCAAGGCCTGAGCTGGCGGCTGACCGGAGACGCGCGATTCCACTGGCTGATCGATCCCAGGCTGATCGGCACCGCGATGCTGACGCCGCCCGGTGGCGACGGACCTGGTTTCAACCGCGCGCTCGATGTGGCGCTGGGCACGCTGCACACGGCCCGCACCGCGCCGCTCGAACAGACGCTGCGCGGCGGTACGCAGACCACCGACGACCTTTTCGCGCGCGAACTGCCCGAGATCGTCACGGTGCGCGAAATGATCCGGCAGGCGGTGGAGCGCCATATTGCCGCGCTGCCGGACGATGCGAGCCATCCGTTCCTGGCCCGCAAATCCGCCGGCTTTGCCTTTTCAGGCTCCTGGTCGGTGCGGCTGTCGAGCGGAGGTCATCACAGCAACCATATCCATCCCGAAGGCTGGATCAGCGCGGTCTATTATGTCGCGGTACCGCCCGCGGTCGGCGACGGGCAGAGTGGCTGGCTCAAGTTCGGCGAGACCGGACTGAACCTGGGCGACCGCGAACAGATCCTGCACATGGTCCGCCCCCAACCGGGCCTGCTGGTACTGTTCCCGTCCTATTTCTATCACGGCACCGTGCCCTTTGCGGACACCCAGCACCGCACCACCATCGCCTTCGATATCGTGCCGTCCGGCTGAGGGCGGATCAGCGACCGGCGGTCTGCTTAGAGATCCAGTGATCGACCGTCTGTTCGAGCAGGGTCATCGGCAATTGGCCTTGCGCAAGGATGAGGTCGTGGAAGGCGCGGATGTCGAACCGCGCCCCCAGCGCCTTTTCCGCCCGCGCGCGCATTGCGATGATGCGCAACTCCCCGACCTTGTAGGCCACCGCCCCGGCGGGAGCACCGATATAGCGCGCGAGCTCGCTGTCGATATTGATATCGGCGAGCGCGGTATTCTCCTCGAAGCATCGGCGCGCGCGGGCATAGTCCCAGCCCATGACATGGATGCCGGTATCGACCACCATCCGACAGGCGCGCCACATCTCGGTCGACAGGCTGCCGAACGCCTCATAGCCGTCGCGATATACCCCCATTTCGTGCCCCAGGCGCTCGGCATAGAGCGCCCAGCCCTCGCGAAAGGCGAGCAGATCGCGGGAGCGGCGAAACGAGGGCAGCGCCGGGTTCTCGTTGGTCAACGCGCCATGGGTGTGATGGCCAGGGGCCGCCTCGTGCAGGCTGAGCGCCGGGACCTCGTAGAGCGGGCGCTGATCGAGATGCGAGGTGTTGACGACGAAAGTTCCGGCAAAACCCTTGGCGAAATCGCCGCCGCCGCCGCCGCGCGCGGTGGTATAGCCCTCTTCGAGCTCTGGCGGGACCGGCACGATAGTGAACGGCTGGCGCGGCAGGACCGAAAAATAGCGCGGCAGCACGCCATCGATCCGCTTCGAGGCCGCCGCATATTTCTCGATCAGCCCTTCGCGACTGGTCGCATAGAAGCGCGGATCGGTGCGCAGGAAATGCAGCCATTCGGCAAAGCTCCCGGTAAAGCCGGTAGCGGCGATGACCTTGTCCATCTCGCCGCGGATGCGCTCGACCTCCGACAGGCCGAGTGCGTGGATCTCTTCGGCCGAAAGATCGGTCGTCGTGTAATAGCGCAGCAGGAAATCATAATAGGCCCGCCCGCCCGGCACCGCTGCGATGCCCAGCTCCTTGCGTGCCGCCGCCCGATAGGGCCCGACGATATAGGCGAGCATCGCGACCTGCGCCGGACGGATATCGCTGCTGATCAGCGCCTGCGCCTCGGCGAGGAGCGCGGGACAGGCCTTGAGCGGGCCGAGCATCGGATCGTCGGCGATCGGCACGGCGATCTGCTTGCGCAGGATGGCGACCGCGACATCGATCACCGGGGCCGGATTGGTCCAGCCCGTGGCGACGCCGCGCTCGAGATTGGCACGCTGCTCGGCAAAATAGCGGGTAATGCCGCGCATCCGCTGTACCCAAGCGCGTGCATCGGCTTGCGATCGGATGTCGAGCCCGCGTGCCACCGCATAGGGCGTGTTGTAGAAGCCTTCGTGCGCGACAAAGGCAAAGCGGCGCTCGTCGAAATCGATGCCCTCGATCCGCCAACCGATCAGCGCGCGCAGATAGCGACGGTCGGTCCGTTCGGCCTCGGTCAGCGCGGCGTCATCCAGCCTGTCGAGTTGCTCGGCCAGGTCCAGCAGCGCGGCGCGCCGCCGGGCCATGCCCTCGAGCGTCTCGTCAGGCCAGCCTTCGCGCGCGCGCGCAGGGTCCGATCGCCCTGCCTCCATCGGATGATCGGCGGAAAAGCGCTCGTACTGCGCGACGATCTCGGCGAATGCCGGCTGCGCCGACACCGATCCGCAGGCCAGCCAGGCGGCGCCTGCGATGGCCAGGGCGCGGGCCAATCGACCTGCCCGCGCCCCGACCGGCCATGGCCTTCCATCAAGGGAGGGTGAAAGGCGCATGGAACTCAATTGGTGAGATAGGCCATCGACATCAGCAACCTGGGCAGCAGCGATGCACCGGCATGGAACCGCACCGGAACAGGCGCGCGCGGACGAACCGACAGCGCATCCGCGTCACCGGTCGCGAGCATGGTGGCGACTTCCGATCCGATCACCGTGTTGGTCGCGAGCCCGCGCCCATTGCATGCCTGGATCGCGATGGCATCATCGCCCAGATCGTAGATTTCGGGCAGGAACGAGGTGTTGACCCAGGCAAGACCATGCCAGAGATAATCGATCTGCGGATCGGGCATGGCCGGGAAATACTGTTTCAACCGCCTCTGGGCCTCGCGATACAGGGCCTTCTCGCCATTGACCGCATAGGACATCGGAAAGGCCGAGACGAGGTGGCCGAGGCCGTCGAGCCGGGCCGTGAAGAGATAGGGCATCTTGTCGGTAAACGCCCCGCCCCGCGGCAGGATCACCTGGCGCTGCGCGGGATCGAGCGGCATCGAGGCGAACTGGAAGACATTGAGCGGCAGCGAGGTCCGGCGCATCGCCGGGTGCAGCGCGGCATTGCCGCCATTGGCTGCCAGCACCACACGCCGCGCGCGCAGGCTGCCGCTGGCGGTATAGCAGAACCACTGGCCCTGCTTGCGCTCGAGCTGCCGCACGGGGCTGTTCGCATAGAGCTTGGCGCCGCGCCGGATCGCGACATGCGCGAGCCCGCGCACAAAGGCCAGGGGGTTGAGCCCGCCGCCATCCTCGAAGCGCAGCGCGCCGCAATAGCGGTCGGTGCCGAACAGGGCCCGGGTCTGGCTGCCATCGACAAAGCTGACCCGGTGGCCCCGCGCCTGCCACTGCCGCGCCATGTCGCGCTGCTGCTGGGCCAGCGCCTCGGTATGCGCAGGCGTGTAGAACCCGTCCTGGCGCATGTCGCACTCGATCTCGTTCTGCCGGATCAGATCGAAGACATGCGCGCCCGATCGGCCGATCATGTCGGTCAGCCGCTCGCCTGCCGCCTCGCCCAGCACCTCGCGGATCGTCTCGGGTGTATGTCGGATATAGTCGGGTGCGATGATGCCGCCGCTCTGACCAGTCGCGCCATCCCCGAACTGTCCGGCCTCGATCAGCGCGACACCGACATTACGCTCGGCCAGATGCAGCGCCGTCGTCATTCCGGCAATGCCGCCACCGATAACGAGCACATCGACATCGTGCACACCGACCAGGCTGTCGACCTGCGGCGCGGGCGCGGCATTGGCGGTCCAGACAGCGTTGGTCAGGCCTTTCGGGCGTCGGCGCGGGGAAATGGGCTGATATTGCATCACAGCCATTCCGACAGCTTGGCGGCAGAGTGGATCACGGCAGGCGCGGACAAGCGAATGTCCCGCTTCAAGCCTGCCGATGGGATCAGGTTCATGGTGGCAACTATCCTGTTCGCCCAGTCGAGGGCGGTGAAAAGGTCGAAACGGTCAGACGGTGGCAGGTTGTCGTTCGGGGCCGGGGCCAACGCGCCGCGCGACGGCGACAAAGGCGAGCACGACGCACAGCGCGACCGGCGTGTTCATGATCATCGGCAGCGACATCTCGTTATTGCCGACAATCGATACGGCGATGAAGATCGCGGTGCCTTCCTGGCGCATCAGATGCTCGATGCCGATCGCGACATTCTCGCGATGGGTGAAGCCGGCAAAGCGCACGATGGTCATCACCACTGCGACCATCAGCACGTTGAGCGCGACGGTGATCCAGAACAGCGCGCCCAGATTTTCGCGCAGCACCGGCACCTGATCGTAGAGGATGACCGCAAACGAGCTGAACAGCACGATCGTCGCGACGTTCTTCAGATAGCGCTTGAACCACAGGGCAAAGCCGGGCTGCCATGCGCGGACAGCAAAGCCCGTCGCAGCCGGCAGTACGGTGATCGAGAAAATGTCCCAGAAGAACGAGGCGAGCGGCACGTTCACATCCGCTTCGAGCCCCATGAAATGCAGCAGCGCGAAATGCGCATAGAAGGGCACGACGAAGATGTAGATCATGCTGAGGATCAGCGTCATCGACATCGACAATGCCAGATCGCCTTTTGCCATGTCGGTGAACAGGTTCGACAGCATGCCGCCCGGTGTCGTCGCCAGCAGCACGAAGCCGACCGCGAGCGCGGCCGTCGGCGCGACAGTGAGCGCCAGGGTCAGGCCGATCGCCGGGGGCACGATCAGCATCGAACACACCCCGAAGATCAGCGCGCGGCGGTTGCGGAACACCTGGCGGAAATCGTCTGCCGTCAGCGACAGGCCCATCGAGGCCATGATCGCGATCAGCGATCCGGGAAGCAGCCAGTTGCCCAGCAGGGCCATGAGATCGGCATAGGTCATGGGCGCGCTGTCCTCAGGCGGTTTCGAGCGACAGCGTGCACGCGCCGTTGCGGCGGATGGTGCGGCAATCGGCCTGCGCCTTGGCGAGATCCTCGTCGAGGATGCGCGCGCAGACATTGGCCTGGATCCAGCCAAAGGGCATCAGCAGCCGACCGCCCTGGCCGTAGAACAGGCCGATGTCATAGAAATCGCCGGGCGGCAGTCCCTTGGTACTGCCGGCGGCCAGATAGGCCAGGACGATGTCGCCTGCCTCCGGATAGGAAGTGGCGTTCTCGGACGGGATGGCGGGCTGCGCCATGCCCTGTGGCAGCGTGCTCGCCGGCATCGGCACCGAGATTTCGGGCCCGGTCCAGATCGCGTGCATCGCCTCCAACCCGGCCTTGCGTTCGGCCAGGTCCCACAGGAAAGCGGCCGAAACCGGCGCGGCGTCGTCGAGCAACCGGCAGCGGGCGGACAGGCCCGATTGCGGCTCGACCAGTTTGATGATGCGCATATCGCTCCCCTATTGTCCGGCGACCATGGCCAGATATTCTTCCTTCTGCAGCGCGATCGGCACATTGCCGTTCAGCCACAGAAAGTCGTGAAACCGCTTGAGATCGAACGCCTTGCCCTCGCGCACCCGTGCCTCGGCGAGGAACTCGGTCGTCTGGATCTTGCCGATCTGATAGCTGATCGCCTGGCCGGGTGCGGCGGCAAAGAAGGTCGCTTCCTCCTCCGCGGTCTCTCGGTCCATCGGCACCATCGCCTGCAGATAGTCGGCGGCTTGGGCGATGGTGAATTCCCCGGTGGCGAGCTTCACGTCGACCTCGACGCGCAGCGCGCGCAGGCGGGCGAAATTGTAGATGATCTCGCGCGTCTTGGGCGCATTGTCCCAGAGCCCTGCCTGCAGCATCATCTCTTCGGCATAGAAGCCCGTGCCCTCGTTCGCCCCGCTGTCATAATAATGGCGGCGCAGCTTATTGGGGTGCTTCCACCCAAGGGTCAGCTGGAAGAAATGCCCCGGCACGCCTTCATGCACGATGATCGGCCTGGGATCGCGCGCGATCGAAAGGTTGAAATAGCCCAGATTGGGCGACGGATCGGGCAGATAGACCGTGGCGTTCTGGCCGACACGCGTGCGGTCGGTGAGATCGAAGGTGCGGCCCAACCATCCGATCGGCGCAAGATAGGCCGGAAAGGGCAGCGCGTTGTAATGCCCGGCCCAGTCGGGGACGGTCAGCAGCCGCTTGTCCTTCAGAAACGCACGAATATCGCGCTCGTCCGAAGCGAGCTTGGCCACCACGGCATCGATCGAAGCGCCGATCGGCAGCTCTGCCACGCCCGCATTGCGGTTGCGCTCGAGCTCCTCGAACAGCACCGAACGGGTCCATTCCTGTCGCCCCATCTGGGCAAGCTGTTCGGGCGTATAGGGGTAGAGAGCTACGTTGCTCAGGAAAAAGCGATAGCTCTCTCCCCCCACCGCCGTCTGGCTGGGCAATGCCTCGCGACGATTCTTGAGAAAGGTTTCGAATGCGGCGAACGCCTTGATCGACTTGGCTACGGCCGCATCCAGCCGCTTGCGCTGGGCAGCATCTGCATGGGGCGCAAGGCCGCTCGCCATGCCTTTCAGGCTGTCCGGGACGATCGCGATCTGCGCCAGCGCCGCATCGACAAAGGGTCCGCGCATGTCGTCGAGATTGGCCTGGCCCGCTGCCAGCACCGCAGGCGCATTGTCGAGCAGCCGGATGACCTGCTCGACCCGCGCGGCCTCGACCGGCGGCGGCGGCAGCAGTATCTCGAACACCGGGCCCAGCGCCTGTGCGACATAGAAATGCGGCTGGCGTCGCCACGCGGCGACATGATCGAGCTCCCAGTGGACGCGCGACAGCGCCGAACCGACAAGCCGGTAATCGACCTTCTCGCTGACGGTCTGCGGCTTGTCCGCCAGTGCCCTCCACTTGGCCTCGAAATTCGCGAGCGCCTTGCGCTGCTCTGCCACGGCGCGGGGCGACCAGTCGGGCGTCCAGCCTTCGGGCCGCACGATGCGCGGAATGTCGTCGCTGGTCGCGGGCTGGGTGGTCGCGCGCCAGGCCCAGAAATCGGCCCCCAGCTGCTGCACCTCGGCCTGCGCCAGCGCTGCCGGAGCCGCTGCCAGCATCGCGCCTGCCAGAACCGCAGAAACGAACGTCTTCAGCATCTTATTTCCTGTTCCTGACATTGCGGTCAAAGAACTCGGCCATCTTCTTGAAGGCAAAGCGCGCCTGGCGAAGATTGTCGCTGGCCCAGGCATGGTTGCCGCCGGGCAGCGTCACCAGCTCGAACATCTGCTCGCGGTCGATCATCTGCTCGGCCAGCGCGATCGTGTCCGAATAGAGCACCACCGGGTCGCGCGTACCGTGAATGATCATCAGCGGATCGTTGATCCCCTTGGCCTGATAGAGCGCCGATTGCGCCTCGTAGCGCGCAGGCATGTCCGGTCCATCGGGCGGTCCCATGATCCACATCTGCGCCGGATAGGCATGCCAGACATTGGTCGCAGGCGCACCCGCAATTCCCGCCGCATAGACGCCAGGCTTCTTGGACAGCGACATGATCGTCATCAGCCCGCCATAGCTAGACCCCCACAGTCCGATGCGCTTCGGGTCGGCATAGCCCTTCTCGATCAGGAAGCGGACGCCGCTTTCCAGATCGTTGATATCGGTCTCGCCATAGCTGTGCAGCTGGGTCTGGTTGTGGTCGCGCCCCTGCCCCCATGATCCACGCACGTTGACGTTGAGCACGATATAGCCCTGCGAGACGAAATACTGGTCCAGCCCCCAGGTCGGGTGCGCGCGCCTGCCGCCCCATTGGTTGCGCACCGCATCCGAATAGACCGAGCCGACGATGACCGGATATTTCTTCGTGGGATCGTAATTGGCCGGCAGGCTGATCCGCGCGACCAGGTTCACCCCGTCGACATGGCTGGGGAACTCAGCATAGCCGATATTCGCCCAGGTCTGCCTGTAGAATTCGGGCTGGGGCGACTTGGTCACCTGAACGGGCTTGGCGGGCTTCGCGGTATCGATGACGAACAGCTCGGGCGGCGTGCTGTCATTGCTGTACCAGTCGGCGATATGGCGGAAGCCGGGCGCATAGACCGGCTCGTGCGTTCCCGCTGCCGAACCGCTCACCTGCTGGACCGCGCCGCCGGCCACCGGCACGCGATAGATCTGGCGATCCGACAGATAGGATTTGTTGGCGGTGAAATAGATCTGGCCGCGCGCCGCATCGACCTCGAAATTGGCGATTTCCCATTTGCCGCTGGTGATCTGACGCGGAGCCTGTCCGGCGGCGCGCTGATGATAGAGATGCAGCCAGCCATCGCGATCGGTCAGGATGATCAGGCCATCATCGCCCGGCGCCCAGGCCACCTGCCAGTCGGGGCGCAGATGCTTGTCCTCGCGCAGCTGGTAGAAGGTCTCGCGCGCACCGCTCGCCACGTCATAGACATAGATGGTGTGCTCCTTGGCCTCCATGTCCGAACCGCTGACGAACAGCCTCTTTCCATTCCCGGACAGGCCGAAGCCCCAGATATGGTGCTTCGCATCGGGGCGCTCGAACATGCGGACGTGGCCCGATGCCAGATCGACATGGCCGACGCTCGCCTTGGTCGTCTCGTCGCCGGGAAAGGCGCGGATGACGCGGTTGTTCTGCTGCTCGCCCTTGGCGTGATAGAAGATATCACGCTCGGGCATCGCGCGGTCATCGGCCTGCTGGAAGGCGATCGCCTTGCCGTCGTCCGACCAGCGATAGTCCTCGATATAGACCTTGGGGTCATCCGACCCGGCGAGGCGGCGAGCGGCCTTGTCCTCGGTTGCGGCACTCGGGCGAACCCAGAGCACCCCGCCGATGGTGACGCGATTGCGCGCGTCGGAAGGATTGCCCGCGATAAAGGCCAGGCTCTTGCCATCGGGCGAGAGAACGAGCTTGCGGATCGCCTGCTTGTCGCTTTCGATCTTGGTGATGGTGCCGTCAGCGGACCGGATATGCAGCTGTCCGCCCATCGTGAAGGCAACGCGGCCATCGTCGAGCATCACCGCCTGGGAGATACCCTTGGCTTCAGCCTCGGGCTTGCTGTCACGGCCCAGAAAGGTCAGCCGCGTCTTCTTGCCGGTGCGCGGCGAATAGGACCAGATGTCGCGGAAGCTGTAGCCCTCGTCGTTCCACAGGAACAGCACGGTGCCGCCATCGCGCGACCAGCTATAGCCTTCGGGCGAAGTACCGATCAGGCTCTTCGGCTGATAGAGCTCGTCGATCGACAGCGAGGTTCCGGCGACTTCCGCCCCACCATGCACAGGAGCATGCGGCCAGGGCCGATCCTGCGCCATTGCCGTCGACGCCATCAGCAAGGCCGCCATTGCCATGGCCGACCGCAACGCACCCATCCGCTTCATCAACCCAACCCCAGTCTGGATCTGCCGCCGAACAAGGCGGCCCATAGGCCGCAGCGACATGATGCCGCTGCGGCCCTTGCGCTAGCAATCAGAAGTTGGCGGTGAAGCCAACCGTGAAACGCCGTCCGATCGCGTCGAACGTCTCACGCTCGAACAGATAGAAGGGCGGATCGCGATCGAGCAGATTGTCGATCGAGGCATAGAAACGGAACTTCTCGGTCACGTTGAGATTGGCGCTGAGGTCGAAATAATGGACGTCACCCGTCTCGGGTCGCGCCAGCAGCGGAGCCGGCGTGCCCGACGCGATCGCCCCAGCAATGCGCCCATCCTTGGTCGACTGCAGGAAGCGGTGACGCAGCGAGATCTGGAAATTGTCCACATCCCAGGTCAGACGCTGCGTGATGCGCCAGGTCGGGTTGGCCGTGGTGCAGCTGCCGCCGCCGATATAGCCGGCGCAGTCGACCGGTGCGGCCACCGGACTGCCCTGCGTGATCGCCTCGATCAGATAGCTGCCCGCAATGAAATAGTTGAGGCTGCTGCCTTCCCGCAGCTGATAGCGATAGTCGAGACGGAAATCGACGCCCGAGGTCTCGAGCTTGGCGATATTGGCGTTGAGCAGCGGCACGTCGATCAGCTGGCCGTCGGGCGTGCGGTTGCGCAGCGGCTGGCAGAAGATGTTGGTCAGCGACAGGTTGGCGTTGCACGCGTTGATCACCGACTGCAGGCCACCACCGAACGATCCGATCGCGTCGTCGATCTTGATGTTGTAATAATCGATCGTGAGCTGGAGGCCGGGGATGAATTCGGGGCGGATGACCGCGCCGACCGACCAGGTGTCCGACGTTTCTTCCTGCAGATTCGGGTTGCCGCCGGTGACAGCGCGGATCTGCTGGTTTTCCTGCTGGAAGACGTTGATCACGCTGGCCGGAACGCCGAGCGAATTGACGCAGAAGTCGCGCTCCGCCTGGGTGCGTCCCGCATCCGCATTACAGAAGTCGACCGCCTGCGGCGCGGTGTTGGTCGCGCCCGAGAAAAGCTCGACCACGTTCGGCGCACGCACCGCACGCTGGTAGAGACCGCGGAACTTGAGGCCCCGGAACGGCGACCATTCACCGCCCATCTTGTACGAATAGACCTTGCCCGCGGTCGAATAGTCGGAGAAGCGCGCGCCGCCTTCGAACGCCAGCAGCTCGAAGCCGGGGGTGTCGGCAAGGATCGGCACATAGATTTCGCCGTACAGCTCGGCGACGTCGAACGAGCCGCCGGTCGGGCTGAGACCTGCCGAACGCGACAGCGCCTTGCCCTGGACATAAAGCTGGTCGGGATCGAACTGCGAACTTTCCTTGCGGTACTCTGCGCCGACCGAGATGCCGACATCGCCCGCCGGCAGCGAGAACAGCGTGCCGGTAACGCTACCGCCGATCTGCCTCTGCTTGAGGTTGGTGATATTGGTCAGGTCGGTCGAGATATAGGCCAGCATCTCGGGCGTCAGCGACCCGAAGCCGAACGGATTGATGGTGACGCAGCGCGGATCCGCCACGGCGCAATCGAACGGATTGGCCGGGTTGGTCAGGAAGCTGTTCGCGAAATTGTCGATCAGAACGCCGCCGCCCTGCTTGTCGACGATCTTGTTCTCGCCCTGGTTGTAGAAGACTTCCCAGTTGAGGCGATCGGTCAGCGCGCCCTTCAGCCCCAGCACGATGCGATAGAAATCGCGCGTCTGGTCGCTGGTGCGGTTGCCGCCGTCGAGCAGGCGGCGGTTGATGTTGACCGGAACCAGATTGTTGCCGTCCTGATCGAGGTTCACCCGCAGGAACTCGCGCAGGCTGGGGTCGAGATAGGGGTTGCGCAAATCGAGCTGGAAGCCGGGGATGAAGCCCGAGCTGCTCATCGGCACCGCACCCAGGGTCGAGTTGATCTTGTTCTGGACGTACGAACCTTCCCAGAACGCGGTGACCGAATCGTTGATGTCGTAATGGCCCAGAACCGACGCCTGCAAGCGCTTCATCGGCATCTGCAGGTTGGTGAACACGCGGTCGTTGAAGCCGTCCGACGTGCGATAGGCGCGCCAGCCTTCGGGCGCGAAGAAGATGCCTGCGGTACCGATCGCCGTGCCCGCGCGGTCGCGCAGACCCACCAGCTGGGGCGAGAAGATCGTGCCCTGCGGCGTCACGCCATTGCCCGCCGGCACCAGTGTCGGCTGGCCGTTGACGACGGCATCGGCGAGAAACACGATCGCATGGTCGCGCTTGGCACCGACCAGCTGCGCACGGTCGAAATAGCTGCCGTGAAAGACGATATTGCCCCGGCCATCGGCGAAGTTGCCGCCGGCGGTGAATTCCAGATTGTAGCGCGCTGCATCGCCTTCATCGCTGATGCCGTAGAAGCCGCCGACCTCGAAGCCCTCGAAATCGTCCTTCATCACGAAGTTGACGACACCGGCCATCGCGTCCGAACCATAGACCGCCGATGCACCGCCGGTCACGACCTCGACGCGCGACACCAGCGAGGGCGGGATCAGGTTCAAGTCGACCACGCCGTCCTGCGACGCACCGACGATGCGGCGGCCGTTCTGCAGCACCAGCGTGCGTACCGCGCCCAGACCGCGCAGGTTGACGGTCGCCGAAAGGTTGCCCGAGTTCGACTGCGCACCCTGCCCGGCCACGGCCTGCGGCAGCGCATTGAGCAGCTGCTCGCTTTCGACGGTGACCGAAAGCTTGATTTCCTCTTCGCCGATGACATTGACCGGGCTGTTCGATTCGACATCGGGGCGCGGAATGCGCGAACCGGTGACGACGATCGAATCGGTCGCCTCGCCATCGGCCTGCTCCTGATCCGCCGCCTGATCCTGCGCGAAAGCCGCGCTCGTCGCTGCCAGAGTGAGCATCAGTGCCGATCCGCACTTCAATGCCGCCCGCTGAATTCCAACCCGCTTCATGACCATTTTGAACTCCCTGATATGAACGCTCGCCTGCGAACGTCACGACCGCCGATCTGATGATCGATCATTCCCGTGAACAGTTGCGTGATTTTGAGCATATTGTCGCAAAGCCGTCAATCGCCCTGGAAGAAAAATATCTTTCAGGGCCGGTTTGCATAATTTTCGGTTGCGAGCCCCCCCGCGCCGAGGGGAGCAGCGCTGTACGGTTCAATCAGCATGATATTGTTAAAAGTAGGATTTTTTTCGACGAACGGTCTCGTCGCAGTGGATCACGAGCGATTCCGGCGGCGTGCCTCCACTGTTGCGCCAGGCCCTTGCAACCGTTGCCTCGAAAGCATCAATTCAGCGCTTGACGAGCTCGGGCGACCGCCACACTATACCCATATTCACGCTTTTTTCGTTTTAAGCGATCGATGCCGCGCAACGGCCAGAGCGCCGTGCCGGCAATGGGGAAAGGAGACCGTCCCATGCGCCTGACATCTCTTGCGACTCTTGCGATTCTGCTCGCCGCGCCCGGCAGCGTCGCGCTGGCCCAAACGGTACCTGCCGCAGCGGCAGCGCAACCTGCAGGCCCGCCCAATGGCACCGGATCCTATGCCGATTTCGAAACACTCTTCGCTCGCTTCAACGCGTGGAAAACGCCCAAGGCGGTGAACGGCATTGTCGATTACAGCCCTCAGACCGTCGCCAGGCGCCGCGCCGAACTGGCTGAATTCCAGGCCCAGTTGCCCGGCTTTGCGGTCGCCCGCTGGGACCGGCATCAGCAGGTCGATTATCTTGCCGTTCGCGCGCAGATGGACCTTGCCGATTTCACGCTGAACATCACCAAGCCCTGGGCGCGCGATCCGGGCATGTATGTCGATGAACTGCAGCGGCTGGCTTATACCGACCTGCCGCTCAAGCCTGACCAGAGCGAGGCGTTCAAGGCGCGCATCCGCGCAATCCCGGCCTATCTGGCCCAGGCGCGAATCAACCTCGATTCGGTTGCGGCGGATTATGCCGATCTTGCCATTCACAGCCTTTCGAACGGCGACGGGGTCGGCCATGGCATGCCCTATCGCGCGGTCGAGCCGGCAGGGCTGATCGGCTGGTTCGCCGATCTGCGCGCGCGCGCCGCGACGCAGCAGCCCGATCTGCTGCCTGATATCGATGCGGCTCAGGCCGCGATCGCGGGCTTTCGCGACTGGCTGGTGGCCGGGCGGCCGAAAATGACGGCAGCGGCGGG
>NZ_LSIS01000189.1:0-840 GCF_001556365.1 Blastomonas sp. CCH1-A6
GGGCAGCACCGGTCGCGCCATCGCCCAGCACCAGCTGCGACAGACCTTCGGGTGCATCGGGACCAAATTCGCCCGCCACCTTGTCGAACAGCGCCTGCACCGCGATTGCGGTCAGCGGCGTCTTTTCGGACGGCTTCCACACGATGCTGTCACCGCAGACCAGCGCAAGCGCGGCATTCCAGGCCCAGACGGCCACGGGAAAGTTGAACGCGGTGATGATCGCGACCGGACCCAAAGGGTGCCAGGTCTCGCTCATGCGATGGCCGGGGCGCTCGCTGGCGATGGTCAGGCCATGCAGCTGGCGCGACAGACCCACGGCAAAATCGCAGATATCGATCATCTCCTGAACCTCGCCCAGCCCCTCGGACAGCGGCTTGCCACAATCGAGCGTGACCAGCAGACCGAGTTCGGTCTTGCGCGCGCGCAAGACCGAACTCGGTCTGCTGGTCACGCTCGATTGTGGCAAGCCGCTGTCCGAGGGGCTGGGCGAGGTTCAGGAGATGATCGATATCTGCGATTTTGCCGTGGGTCTGTCGCGCCAGCTGCATGGCCTGACCATCGCCAGCGAGCGCCCCGGCCATCGCATGAGCGAGACCTGGCACCCTTTGGGTCCGGTCGCGATCATCACCGCGTTCAACTTTCCCGTGGCCGTCTGGGCCTGGAATGCCGCGCTTGCGCTGGTCTGCGGTGACAGCATCGTGTGGAAGCCGTCCGAAAAGACGCCGCTGACCGCAATCGCGGTGCAGGCGCTGTTCGACAAGGTGGCGGGCGAATTTGGTCCCGATGCACCCGAAGGTCTGTCGCAGCTGGTGCTGGGCGATGGCGCGACCGGTGCTGCCC
>NZ_LSIS01000190.1:0-238 GCF_001556365.1 Blastomonas sp. CCH1-A6
ATGTGCGCCTCGCTTCCCCTCCACCCCGCCGCTGCGCAGCGCGATCCCCCTCCCCGAGACAAGCTCGGGGAGGATTTTAGGAACGGCTTCACCCTGATCGAGCTGATGGTGGTGCTGTTCATCATCGGCCTGGTCGCGGGCGCGGTGGTGCTGGCGCTGCCGGGGGATAGTGCTGCGCTGTCCGAGGATGCCGACCGCTTTGCCGCGCGCGTCGCGGCGGCGCGCGACGAGGCGGTGG
>NZ_LSIS01000191.1:0-8136 GCF_001556365.1 Blastomonas sp. CCH1-A6
TCGAAGGCAAACAGCGCCCGAGCCCAGTCGCGGACCTGCCGGTCGCCATAGCCGACCGCCAGCGTGACGAGCGGAGAAACAGGGGTCTCTGGAGGAACCATGGCGCGCGCAGTCCCCCAATTTCCGGGTCAAATCAAGGTAAACTTGGGCTTAACCATCTCCCTTTGAGGGCTGCTTACCATTGCGCGGATACAAGGCACGCTGCGTCTAAGGGGCATTAACCACATCATGACCATCCGCCACACCGAAGATCAGCGCTTTGGCACCAGCGCGCGGGCCGATGCCGCGAAGACCGGCGCGCGCCCTTGGCTCAACCGGCTGCTTGCGTCGAAACGCGGCAACGTGCTGCCCATTCTGGCCGCCAGCATCCTGCCCATGGCAGCGATGGTCGGCGGTGCCATCGACATGAGCCGCGCCTATATGGTCAAGTCGCGCATCCAGCACGCGTGCGATGCCGGCGTGCTGGCTGGACGCCGCGCCATGGCACAGACCACCTACACGAGCGAAGCCGAAGCCCAGGCCGAAGCGTTTTTCGATGTGAACTACCAGGAGGGATATAACGATACCACCGGCGTATCCTTCGAAACCGAAAACCCTACCGGTTCCAGCAAGATCACAGGTTCTGCCTCTGCCGACATGCCCACTGCGATCATGGGCATGTTCGGTTATGACACGCTGAACATTTCCGTCACCTGCGAAGCCGAGCTGAACCTCACCAACACGGACGTCACGTTCGTGCTCGACGTGACCGGCTCGATGGCCGAAACGCTGACCAACTCGAACGGCGTTTCTGCCGTCAAGCTCACCTCTCTGCAGGAGGCGGTGATGAGCTTTTACGATACCATGGCGACCGCAGCAGCGGGCAGCGATGCGCGCATTCGCTACTCGTTCGTGCCGTATTCGAGCAACGTCAATGTCGGCGAACTGCTCTACGATACCAATTCCGCCTGGCTAGTCGGCGGCGCTGCTGGCGAGAGCTGGGCCTATCAGTCTCGCGTAACCTTCTGGCAGGACTGCGAGATTTTTGGCGCGACCCAGCCGGTAACCTGCCCGAATTCTCGTCCGCACAGCGCCTTTTCTGGTGGTACCAACACGACATCGTCGGCTTGTTCCACATGGGGTGGATCAGCATCCGAAACCAGTACCGTAAACGGAGTGACCACCGTATCGACCTACCAGCGCTTCTCCTGGAACGGATCAAATAGCAACTGGTCAGGCTCGGGATCGAGACAGTGCCTCCGCATCCGGACGCGGCGCGTCACGCCAAACCATGTACGACCGGCAAACAGCTCCGCTGCACGGGTGGCCTATTCACAGGGTCGAGTTACCTATCCGGTCAGCGATTTTGTGCGTTCGATCAAAACCGCCAATCCGTCTGTCTTCACGCCGACCGAAACAAACGGCAGCACCAGCCGCTGGCGCGGCTGCATCGAGGAACGCGACACTGTGGCGGCAACCACATTTGCCAGTACGCGCAATGGCATTACCGCGGATGGCAATCTGGATGCTTATGACCTGAATATTGATGATGCTCCAACCAACACCGCAACGAAATGGCGCCCATACTGGCCGGAGGTATACTATCGGCGCCAAAGCAAGACTAATTCTACTCCCGTCAAGTCGAATACCGCCTGCCCAAGCAAGGTCAGCCTTTTGGCAGCGATGACACGGCAACAGGTCTATGATTATGTTTACGGCCTTACTGCCGTGGGTCGCACCTATCATGACGTGGGGCTGATCTGGGGCGCTCGCCTGGCCTCGCCCCAGGGTCTGTTTCAATCGGTCGTCAATGAGGCGCCCAGCAATCCGGGTTCGGTCAGCCGCCACATGATCTTCATGACGGATGGTCAGCTGGCCCCCTCCTGGGACTCTGCAACCATGTATGGGGTCGAGCGACACGATCAGCGCATTGTTGGAACAGCTGGCACTGATAGCGATCAGGACATCAGGCACCGCGACCGCTATCTGGCGGTCTGCCAGGCCATCAAGTCCAAGGGCATACGCCTGTGGGTCATCGCCTTCGGCACGGAACTGAGCGAAGACATGGAGACCTGCGCCAGCAGCGGCAGCTCCTTCACTGCCGACAATGCAGACCAGTTGAACAACGCATTTGAAAATATCGCCAAGAACATCGCAGAATTGAGGTTGACCCAGTGATGCGCAGATTGGGATTCATCCGGCGGGCGGGCCAGGATCGGCGCGGTGTGACCGTGACCGAATTCGGCCTGATCGCGCCCACATTCCTGCTCTTGCTGCTGGGCGTGTTCGATCTGGGCTTTACCGTCTATGCCCGGGCCATTCTCGATGGTGCCGTGCAGAAAGCCGGACGCGACGCCTCGCTCGAGAGCGGCGGATCCGCTCTCGACACGATCGATCAACGTGTGCGCGAGAATCTTGGTCCACTGGCCAATGATGCCGATATCGCGCCCCCCGTACGACTGAGCTATCAGGACTTTGCCAAAGTGGGCCTTCCGGAAGAATTCGAGGATGAAAACAACAATGGCATCCGCGATCCCGGGGAATGCTTTATCGACGAAAACTCAAATGGCATCTGGAATGCCGATCTCGGCAAGGAAGGTATTGGCGGGGCACGCGACGTCGTCTTGTACACCGTCACCATGCGCTACAGGCGCAAGTTCCCGCTCTACGGATTGATCGGGTTAAGCGACTATACCACGATCAAGTCCGCGACAGTGTTGCGCAACCAACCCTTTGATGCCCAGAACGCCCCCACCAACGAGACGATTTGCACATGATCTCCGGCAGAACCCAGAATGCCAGGCCTGGCCTGTCAAACCGCGTCCGCAGGCTCGCGCGCAAATTGCGGCGCGACAAGGCGGGGCTGGCGCTGATCGAATTCGCCTTCTCGCTTCCGATCTTCATCGGGATCGGCTTTTACGGGGTGGAGATTGCCAACCTGGCCATCACCCAGATGAAGATGAGCCAGATCGCGCTGAACATGGCGGACAATGCCTCGCGCATCGGGACGCTCAATGCCACGCTGGGTGCAAAGGTCATCAACGAGCAGCAGATCAACGATGTGTTCCAGGCGGCCGCGATCCAGGCGGGAGCCGCCGGGATCTATCAGGACGGGCGCACCGTACTTTCCAGCCTGGAAGTCAATGAAAGCGGCGGGCAGACGATCATGTGGCAGCGGTGCAAGGGCACCCTGTTGGAAGATTCGGATTATGGTCCGGAAGGCACAGGCGCGACCGGGACGAGCTTTCAGGGCATGGGGCCAGCGACAAGCCGCATTCAGGCCAGCGAGGGCACGGCGGTGATGTATGTCGAACTGACCTATGTCTACCAACCCCTGTTCGGCGACATGTTCGTCGGAGAGAGGGAACTGCACCAGGAAGCGGCGTATACGGTCCGCGACGCGCGCGATATCGGCGAAGAGCCCATCAACAATGTATCCTCGGCTCGCCAGTCAACCTGCGACAAATATGATGCCATCCTGCCACAGACCAGCGACGCAGAGATTGCCTCGGCCCAGGCCGCAGCCGAAGCTGCCAGGGCCAACGACATGAAGGACGGCGTGCTCGACGGCAATGCCGGCAAGGGCGACAACAAGGGTATCTGCGTCGCCGGACTGCTCTGCATCAGGATATGATATCGGCCGGGCCGTGCTGCCCGGCCGATATTATGATGCAGGTCGCGCTCAGCCCTTGTAGGTGACCTTCTTCACCGCCGCGATCACGCGCGCGCTGTCGACCAGCGCAAGCTTCTCCAGGTTCGCGGCATAAGGCAGCGGCACGTCCTCGTTGGTCACGCGCAGCACCGGCGCGTCGAGATCGTCAAAGCCCTGCTCCATCGCCACCGCGCAGATTTCCGACGCGATCGAGCAGACCGGCCAGCCTTCCTCGACCACCACCATGCGGTTGGTCTTCTTCAGGCTTTCGAGCACGGTCGCAGTGTCGAGCGGACGCAGCGTGCGCAGATCGACCACCTCGGCATCGATGCCCTCGGCCGCCAGCTTCTCCGCCGCCTCGAGCGCGACGCCGACGCCGATCGAATAGCTGACGATGGTGACGTCCGAGCCTTCGCGCATGATCCGCGCCTTGCCGATCGGCAGGACATGGTCTTCGAGCTTGGGCACATCGAAGGTGCGGCCATAGACCAGCTCGTTCTCCAGGAACACGACCGGGTCCTCGGTGCGGATCGCCGCCTTGAGCAGGCCCTTCGCATCGGCACTATCATAGGGCGCAATCACGATCAGGCCTGGAACATTGGCATACCAGGGACCGAAATTCTGGCTGTGCTGCGCGCCGACGCGGCTCGCAGCGCCATTGGGGCCACGGAACACCACCGGACAGCGCATCTGGCCGCCCGACATGTAGTTGGTCTTGGCCGCCGAGTTGATGATATGGTCGATCGCCTGCATCGCGAAGTTGAAGGTCATGAACTCGATGACCGGGCGCAGACCACCCATCGCCGCGCCCGCACCGATGCCGGCAAAGCCATATTCGGTGATCGGCGTGTCGATCACGCGGCGCGGCCCGAATTCCTCGAGCAGCCCCTGGGTGACCTTGTACGCGCCCTGATATTCGGCGACTTCCTCGCCCATCACGAACACGCGGTCGTCGCGGCGCATTTCCTCCGCCATCGCATCGCGCAGCGCCTCGCGCACCGTGGTCGGCACCATTTCGGTGCCTTCGGGGATCGCCGGATCGCTCACCTCAGCCCGCTTGGGCGTTTCGGGGACGATCTGGACATTCTCGGTCGGGGCTTTCGCCTCGGGCTCGGGCGCCGGGGTTGGAGCGGGCGCCGGTGCGGCTTCCGCCGCCGAAGTGTCCTCGCCTTCGCCCGCGATCAGCGCGATCACAGCGCCGACCTTCACATTGTCGGTGCCCTCGGCGATCAGGATCTTCGAGATCGTGCCTTCATCGACCGCCTCGAATTCCATCGTCGCCTTATCGGTCTCGATTTCGGCCAGGATATCGCCGGAAGACACGGTATCGCCTTCCTTGACCAGCCACTTGGCCAGCGTCCCCTCTTCCATCGTGGGAGACAAAGCAGGCATTTTCAGTTCGATGGCCATCAATATTGCTCCACCAGCACATCGGTATACAGTTCGGACGGATCCGGCTCGGGCGAGGTTTCGGCAAAGTCTGCCGCCTCGCTGACGATCGTGCGGATTTCCTTGTCGATCGCCTTCATCGCATCTTCGCTCACGCCCATCTTGATCAGTTCGGCCTTGGCCGCCTCGATCGGGTCGGATTTCTCCTTGACGTTCTGCACCTCCTCGCGGCTGCGATACTTGGCCGGGTCGGACATGGAATGGCCGCGATAGCGATAGGTCTTGAGTTCCATCAGCAGCGGACCGTTGCCGCCACGGACATATTCGAGTGCCGCCTCGGCCGCGCCGCGCACTTCGAGCACGTCCATGCCGTTGACCTGCATGCCGGGGATGCGGAAGGAATCGCCGCGCCGGTAGAATTCGGTCTCGGCACTGCTGCGGGCGACCTTGGTGCCCATGGCATAGCCGTTATTCTCGATCACGAAGATGATCGGCAGCTTCCACAGCGCAGCCATGTTGAAGCTTTCATAGACCTGCCCCTGGTTGGCCGCGCCATCGCCGAAATAGGCCATGCACACGCCGCCATCCTCGGAATATTTGTGCCCGAAGGCGAGACCCGCACCCAGCGGAACCTGCGCGCCGACAATACCATGGCCGCCATAGAATTTGTGCTCGGTCGAGAACATGTGCATCGATCCGCCCTTGCCGCGCGAGATGCCCGCGCCGCGTCCGGTGAGCTCGGCCATGATGATCTTGGGATCGATGCCATAAGCCAGCATGTGCCCATGGTCGCGATAGCCGGTGATCACGCTGTCCTTGCCCGGCTCGAGCGCCGATTGCAGCCCGACCGCGACCGCTTCCTGGCCGATATACAGGTGGCAGAAGCCGCCGATCAGGCCCAGGCCGTAGAGCTGGCCCGCGCGCTCCTCGAAGCGGCGGATCAGCAGCATTTCCTTGTAGAAATGCAGCAGCTCTTCCTGGCTGGCTTCATAGCGGTCGGGGTTGCGCGGACGCGGATGATTGCTGCCCTCCTCGGGCAGGACCGGAGCTTTCGACGAGGCCTTTGCGGGCGGTTTGCGAACGGGCTTTGCAGCGGGTGTCTTGACCAAGACGGAAAACCTTTCACGCTGATGGATCAGTGCCATGCGGCAGGGGGAGGATTGACCCCCTTCCTATAGAAGCAGAGCCAAGGTTTACGCAACGGCCAAGGCGGTTTTTGCGCAATATTCCCGCAGCATCCGCGCTTTTGCGGGGCCGCTTATTTCAGCGGAACGATGACCTCGTCGGGATGCGCGACATTGAGCTCGCGGCGGACCAGTTCGCTCACCAGATCGGGATCGACCGCCTTGGGATCGAGCAGCTCGACACGGTTGCGCAGCGCATCGCGCTGCTTCTGCAGCCGCGCCAGCTCGACCTTCTGCACCTCCAGCCGCTGGCGATAGTCGCCCCAGGCCAGCACGCCCGTCGGCCCCAGCAGGGCATAGGCCGCAATGGCGAGCAGCGCGACGAGCGAGATGCCCGGCGCGATGGCCTGTTTTGCGGGTTTTATGACGGGTTTGCGCGACGACATTAATCTCTTGAATCACAATTGATTCGGGCTGGCAAGCCGAAACGGCCAGCCCGAATCAAATATGCGATCAATGGCTCACAAGTCGCGGAACAAAACGGGTTTTGTTCAACGGAAGATGGCAGCACCCGCATAATGCGCCGATGCACCCAGCTCCTCCTCGATGCGGATCAGCTGGTTGTACTTGGCAAGCCGGTCCGAGCGCGCGAGCGAACCGGTCTTGATCTGACCGCAATTGGTGGCGACCGCGAGATCGGCGATGGTCGCGTCCTCGGTCTCGCCCGAACGGTGCGACATCACTGCGGTATAGCCTGCGCGATGCGCCATGTTCACCGCTTCCAGCGTTTCGGTGAGCGTGCCGATCTGGTTGACCTTGACCAGCAGGCTGTTGGCCAGGCCCTTTTCGATGCCCATGGCCAGTCGCTCGGGATTGGTCACGAACAGGTCGTCGCCGACCAGTTGCACCTTGTTGCCGAGCAATTCTGTGACCGCGAGCCAGCCTTCGAAATCGTCCTCACTCATGCCGTCCTCGATCGAGCGGATCGGATATTCGGCGCACAGCTTGCCGAGATAATCGGCCATTTCGCTAGGAGAGAGCGACAGGCCCTCGCCGCTGATCTCGTACTTGCCGTCGCGGAAGAATTCGGTCGCGGCGCAATCGAGCGCCAGCATCACGTTCTCTCCCGGCTTGAACCCGGCCTTTTCGACCGAGGCCATGATGAAGTCGAGCGCGGCGCGGGTGGAGGCCAGGTTCGGAGCGAAGCCGCCCTCGTCACCGACCGCGGTAGCCAGGCCCTTTTCGTGCAGGCCCTTTTTGAGCGTGTGGAAGATTTCCGATCCCCAGCGCACCGCTTCGGCCAGGCTGTCCGCCCCGACCGGCATGATCATGAATTCCTGGAAATCGATCGGGTTGTCAGCATGTTCGCCGCCATTGATGATGTTCATCATCGGAACCGGCAGGACGTGCGCCGATACGCCGCCGACATAGCTGTAGAGCGGCAGGCCGCGCGCGTCGGCTGCGGCCTTGGCGACCGCCAGGCTGACACCCAGGATCGCGTTGGCGCCCAGGCGCGACTTGTTCTCGGTGCCGTCCAGGGCGATCATCGCCATGTCGATATCGCGCTGATCCTCAGCATCAAGACCGACAATCGCTTCGAAAATCTCGGTATTCACCATGTCGACGGCCTGGGTCACGCCCTTGCCCAGATACATGGACTTGTCGCCGTCGCGCTTCTCGACCGCCTCATAGGCACCGGTCGATGCGCCGGAAGGCACACCGGCGCGACCAAAGCTACCGTCTTCGAGCAGCACGTCGACCTCGACCGTGGGGTTGCCGCGGCTGTCGAGAATCTGGCGGGCGTGGATGTCCATGATCGCGGTCATAAGCGGCACTCTTTCCGGTATGTGGTGGGTGGAAGGATGGCGCCCCTCTAGGCGGTGGGCCGCGTCTTTGCAACAGGCGCAGGTGATCCCGAGAGGCGCTGTAAAGTCGCGTTGCTGCAGCCGCGAAAGCGCTTGAAAATATGCCGGGAGAGGCCAGAATATAACT
>NZ_LSIS01000192.1:0-672 GCF_001556365.1 Blastomonas sp. CCH1-A6
GCCGAACACACCGCCGACCCCGCCCCCGCTCTCACGCGACTTGGCGTCGGAATAGACCACCTTCACCTCGATCAGATAATCCGCCTTGGTGACAGGCCGGGTTGTGGCAGTCCCGCCATTGATCGCGCGTTCGCGTTCGAGCGCGCTGAACGCCTCGCCGCGATCGGCGACGCGGAAGCAATTGGATCGCGCGATCATCAGCTTGACCAGTGGCAGCGCGTCGACGCGCGCGGTCGAACCGCCGTTCTGCATCTCCGCCATGCGCATGAGCGCCTGCAGTTGCGGCGACAGGCCATCGGCCGGGTTGGCGGCCTTCTCCTCAACCAGCGCGGCAACGCCGAGCGGCACCTGGCATTGCGGCACGGCGGTCGTCTCGTCGACGCCGGTGCCGCCCTGCCCCAGCTTCTGGGCGTGGGCCATTGAAGGTGTGACGGCCGCGAGCGCGGCCGTCACGACGAGCATGCGGGTGCGATCAAGCACCGGCGCCCGCCTTCTTCGCATGCGCTGCGGGATCGCAGATCCCGGCACGCTCCTCGTCCGCCGCAACTTTCTTCGCGGCTTCGTCACAGTCCTTGCAGTCGGGACAGTCCGCGCAGTCCTTGCATTTGCCGTTGTGAAGCGCGTGCGCGCGATAGCGCGCCTTCTTCGCCTCGACCTCGCGCGCGGCATCGG
>NZ_LSIS01000002.1:0-6945 GCF_001556365.1 Blastomonas sp. CCH1-A6
GGTTCCAACCCCTCTCCCGGGGGGAGAGGGGTTGGAACCTGCCGAGGCCGCGTTGATCGCCGCGCTGGATGCCGCCGAACCCGCTGCCGATGCCGCGATCGCCGCCGAGGATTTCGAAGGCGCGATGGCCGCGCTCGCTGCGCTGCGCGCGCCGATCGATGCGTTTTTCGAGAGCGTCACCGTCAACGATGCGGACGCGGCCAAGCGCGAGGCGCGGCTGAACCTGCTCGCGCGGTTCCGCGCTGCGGTCCACCGCGTCGCCGATTTTTCGAAGATCGAGGGTTAACTTCGACCGATAACCCATTCAAACACGGACAGGCTGAAGCTGATGACCAAATATGTGTACCGTTTCGGGGGCGGCGCCAATGATGGCGGTGCGGGCAACAAGAATCTGCTCGGCGGCAAGGGCGCCAATCTCGATGGCATGGCCTCGATCGGCCTGCCGGTGCCCCCCGGCTTCACCATCAGCACCGAAATGTGCACCCGCTATTATCAGGATGGCGAGGTGTTCCCCGACAGCCTGAAGGCCGAAGTGGCAGAGGGCCTCGCGCATATCGAGGGCGTTACCGGCAAGAAGTTCGGCGATGCCGCCGATCCGCTGCTGGTCTCGGTCCGTTCGGGCGCGCGCGTCTCGATGCCGGGCATGATGGACACGGTGCTCAACCTCGGCCTCAACGACGAGACCGTGCAGGGCCTCGCCCAGGTGTCGGGCGACGAGCGTTTCGCCTGGGACAGCTATCGCCGCTTCGTCCAGATGTATTCGGACGTGGTGCTCGGCCTCGACCATGATGCGTTCGAGGAAGCGCTCGAAATCATGAAGGAAGACAATGGCTTCTTCAGCGATACCGAGATGGAGGCGAAGCACTGGAAGGCGCTGGTCGGCGAATACAAGGCGCTGGTCGAGGACCAGTGGGGCAAGCCCTTCCCGCAGGACGTGAACGACCAGCTCTGGGGCGCGGTCGCGGCGGTTTTCGGCTCCTGGCAGTCGGAGCGCGCGAAGGTCTATCGCCGCCTCAACGACATTCCGTCCGAATGGGGCACTGCGGTCAACGTGCAGGCGATGGTGTTCGGCAATATGGGCGACACCTCGGCGACGGGCGTGGCGTTCACGCGCAACCCCTCGACCGGCGAGAATCTCTATTACGGTGAGTTCCTGATCAACGCGCAGGGCGAGGACGTGGTCGCGGGCATCCGCACGCCGCAATATCTCACCAAGCAGGCGCGCGAGGAGGCGAATGCCAAGCCGCTGAGCATGGAAGAGGCGATGCCGGAAACCTATGCCGAGCTGGCGCGGGTGTTCGACATTCTCGAAAAGCACTATCGCGACATGCAGGACATCGAGTTCACCGTCGAGCGCGGCAAGCTGTGGATGCTGCAGACCCGATCGGGCAAGCGCACCGCCAAGGCGGCTTTGCGCATCGCGGTGGAAATGGCCAATGAAGGCCTGATCACCGAGGAAGAGGCGATCGCGCGCGTCGACCCGATGGCGCTCGATCAGCTGCTCCACCCCTCGCTCGACCCGTCTGCGGCGCGCGACGTGCTGACCAAGGGGCTTCCCGCTTCGCCGGGCGCGGCGAGCGGTATCATCGTGTTCGACGCCGATACCGCCGAGCGCCGCAACGAAATGGGCGATGCGGTGATCCTGGTGCGCATCGAGACAAGCCCCGAGGACATTCACGGCATGCACGCCGCCAGGGGCATCCTGACCGCGCGCGGCGGCATGACCAGCCACGCTGCGGTCGTGGCGCGCGGCATGGGCCGGCCCTGCGTCTCGGGCGCGGGCAGCCTGTCGATCGACACCAAGGAGCGCGTGTTGCGCATCGGCAAGCGCGAGCTGCGCGAGGGCGACACGATCACCATCGATGGTGCCTCGGGCGAGGTGATGCTGGGCGAGGTGCCCACCGTTCAGCCCGAGCTGGTCGGCGATTTCGGCGTGCTGATGGGCTGGGCCGACAAGGTCCGCCGCTTGAAGGTGCGCACCAATGCGGAGACGCCCGAGGATTGCCGCGTCGCGCGCGATTTCGGCGCGGAAGGCATCGGTCTGTGCCGCACCGAGCACATGTTCTTCGAGGCGAGCCGCATCACCGCGGTGCGCCAGATGATCCTGGCCGAGGATGAAGCGGGCCGCCGCGCGGCGCTCGAAAAGCTGCTGCCCGAACAGCGCGGCGACTTCCACAGCATCTTCGAGGTGATGGCGGGCCTGCCGGTCACCATCCGCCTGCTCGATCCGCCGCTGCACGAGTTCCTGCCGCACAGCGAGAGCGAGTTTGCCGAGGTCGCCGAAGCCGCCGGCGTCGGTGTCGAGGTCTTGAAGCGCCGCGCCAATGAGCTGCACGAGTTCAACCCGATGCTGGGCCATCGCGGCTGCCGTCTGGGCGTGACCTATCCCGAAATCTACGAGATGCAGGCGCGCGCGATCTTCGAGGCGGCGTGCGATGTCGCGGAGAAGAGTGGCGCGGCTCCTATCCCCGAGGTGATGATCCCGCTGGTCGCGACCCGCCGCGAGCTCGAGCTGATGAAGAAGGTGGTCGATACCGCCGCCGAGATGGTGTTCGCTGAGAAGGGCCGCCGGATCGAATATCTCGTCGGCACGATGATCGAACTCCCGCGTGCCGCGCTGATGGCGGACGAGATTGCCGAGGTCGGCGAATTCTTCAGCTTCGGCACCAATGACCTCACCCAGACGACGCTCGGCGTCAGCCGCGACGATGCCGGACGGTTCCTCACCCAATATGTCGACAAGGGCATTTTTGCGCGCGACCCGTTCGTCAGCCTCGACATTGAGGGCGTCGGTCAGCTGATCGAGATCGCGGTCGAAAAGGGCCGCAAGACCCGTCCCGAGATCAAGCTCGGCATCTGCGGCGAACATGGCGGCGATCCGGCGAGCATCGCGTTCTGCGAAACCGCCGGCCTCGATTATGTCAGCGCCTCGCCGTACCGCGTGCCAATCGCGCGGTTGGCAGCGGCGCAGGCAGCGCTGAAAAAGGGCTGAGCGAGCACTTGCACTTTCCTCAAAGCCCTCCCCCATCAAGGGGGAGGAGGGCTGGGCAGCACAAGGACTGGCTGATCCCACCAATCGCGCTTGCCATTCCCCCCGGTCTTCCGGCATAGCCTGTGTCAAAACAGGGAGGGGATCGCATGCGGACCGGGTTTCGCTATGGCATCATGCTGGTCGTCGGGCTCGTTTTGGGCACCGGCGCGGCGGCGTTGCAGCTCAAGCAGAGCTTTGCCGCGATGGGGATCGAGAACGGACCGTGGCGCACCGGCGAGAAGGTCGGCACCGCCGATGCGAGCGTCGCCACCCGCGCGACGGTCGCGCTGCGCGGATTGCTGGCGCTGCCCGAGCGCGAGGCGATTTATTTCAACGCTTCCACCGACAGCCAGGGCCGCAAACTCACCGGCAGATGCGCCTATCGCGTCACCGGCGGCGCGATCGACGCGCGCTGGTGGAGCCTGACGCTGTACGACAGCGCGGGCTATCTCATCCCCAACCCGGCCAGCGTCTATTCGGTCGGCAGCGCGGCGATACCGCCCGAAGAGAAGACGAACTGGACCGTCGATATCGCGCGCAAACGCACCGGCACGCACTGGATCGCGATGCCCGACGATCAGCCGTTCGAACTGACGCTGCGCGCCTATCATCCCTCGCGTGAATTGCTGGCGAAGCGCGGGAGCGTGCCGCTGCCGCGCATCGAGCGCGGGGAGTGCGGCGCATGAGCCGCTGGATCGGACCCGTCGTCCTGGCGATGATCGCCGCAGTCGCCGCCTGGTACGGCACGCTCGCTGCCGCCCCCAGCGTTATCATGGACCGCGCCTGGAACCGGCTGGCGGATCAGGCGGGGTATAACAAGATGACGCATACCCCGCCGGTCGTCGCCGAGCGGCAGACGATCGTCCGGCCCAGTCCCGACCTTGCCTATTCGATCTGCGCCTTCGACCTGACCCAGGCTCCGCTCGAGGTGATGATCGCGCCGGTGCCCGCGCATTACTGGTCGCTGACCGTGTTCGACAGCGTGACCGATGTCGCGTTCGTCGAGAGCGACCGCGATACCGGCGGCAAGCCTATCCGGCTGGTGCTGGCGACGGCGGATCAGGCCGTGCCCAAGGGCGCGCGCAAGATCGTCATGCCCGATGCCAAGGGTGTCGCGCTGATCCGCGTCCTGCTCAACAACCGGGCGGAGATCGGCGCGGTGGATGCGTATCGCAAGCAGTCTTTCTGTCGTCCTCTCAAGGGGTGACCCGTCCTTCCCGCGAACGCGGGAATCCCGCTCTTGCGTCGGTGGTCGGAAAGAAAGCGGGACCCCCGCCTGCGCGGAGGTGACGAGGATACGCTGGCCACTGACAGCGATGTAAGGAATTTCATTTCCCGCCCTAGACAAGCGCCGCAGACCCCTGCATATCTCCGTTTAACCGAACGATTAAACGAGGCCGCGAATCCCAACGCGGCCCGGATCGAACGCGCAAAGGAGAGCGACATGGCAACCCGTCCCACCGCTGCCGAGTTGGCGGACTATGAGGCCCAGGCCGATGCCTGGTTCCGCGAGAACACGCCCAAGGACCCCGGCTTCATGCTGCCGCTGACCTTCATGGAGGTGAGCACCGACCAGCAGTTCGAGTTTCTCTGCAACTGGCAGCGCAAGGTCTACGAGGCGGGCTATCTCGGCGCGAGCTGGCCGGTCGAATATGGCGGAGGCGGGCTGCACCCCGATTTCCAGCGCATCGCCACCAAGGTGATGAAGAAATATGACGGCCCGATCATGCTCAACGCCATCGGCATCGGCTGGGCCGGACCGCTGATCCTCGACATCGGCAGCGAGGAAGAGAAGAAGAAATATATCAAGGGGATGCTGAGCGCAGAGGATATCTGGTGCCAAGGCTTCTCCGAGCCGGAGAACGGCTCCGACCTCGGCAATGCGCAGCTGAAGGCCGTGCGCGACGGCGATGAGTACGTGCTCAACGGCTCCAAGATCTGGACCTCGCTGGGCGACCGCGCGAAATACATGATCCTGCTCGCGCGCACCTCGAACGAAGGGCCGAACAAGTACGCGGGCCTCAGCTTCTTCCTCGCGCCGATGCACGCGCCGGGCATCGAGACGCGGCGGATCAAGAAGCTCACCGGCGAATATGGCTTCGTCCAGTGCTTCTTCACCGATGCGCGCATCCCCGCCGAATGCCTGATGGGCAACGAGGGCGATGGCTGGCAGATCGCGATGAAGACGCTCGAGTACGAACGCGGTGCCAAGGTCAATCTGGCGGGCGGCTATTTCCTCAAGGAACTCGATGCGATGGGCGTGGTCGAACTGGCGCGCCAGTCGCAGCGCGGCGGCAAGGCGCTGCTCGACGATCCGGTGATGAAGGACCGGATGGTCGATTTCATGATCGACATCCAGGCGCTCAACCTCAACAACCAGCGCCGCCGCATGGGGCCGCTGGTGCAGGACCGGCCGATGGGCCTCGCGCTGATGAATAAGCTCGCGCGCACCGAGATGATCCGCGAGCTGACCGAATTCTCGCTGGCCTTCCAGGGCACGCGCGGCGGTTATTATGTCGATGATCCGTGCGCGGTCGACAATGGCTATTGGCACCGCAGCTATCTCAACAGCTTCTCCGCCACGATTGGTGGGGGCACGTCCGAAATCCAGCGCAACATCGTCGCCGAGCATGTGCTTGGCCTGCCGAAAGGACGCTAAGAGATGGCTTTCAGCGAAGAAAATCTCGCCAATCACCTCGGCGGCCTTGGTTACAGCGAGGAGCAGATCGAGCTGATGGACGTCGCCACCAGCTTCTGCCGCGACAAGTCGCCGATCGACAAGGTGCGCAAGCTGATGGAGGACGAGCGCGGCTATGACCCGCAAGTCTGGCAGGAGATTGCCGAACTGGGCTGGCTTGGCATCGCGATCCCCGAGGCGCATGGCGGCGTTGGCCTGTCGATGGCCGAGGTCGCGCCGATCGCCGAGCAGATGGGACGGCGACTGCTGACCACGCCCTTTTCCACCTGCACCGTCGCGGCGCAGGCGCTGCTTGCCGCAGCCGACGAGGCGCAATGCGGCGAGTGGTTGCCGCGGATCGTCGCGGGCGAGATCGCGACGCTGGCGCTGTACGAACCGCATGGCGACTGGACGCTGGCCCATGTCGAGGTGACCGCGAAGGCGAGCGGCGAGGGCTATGCGCTGTCCGGCACCAAGCAGTTCGTCGCCTATGCCAAGGACGCGGCCTTGGTCATCGCCACGGTCAATGTCGATGGCGCGGTGCGGCTGGCGCTGATCGAGCGCGCCGCGATTGCGGACAGCGCCTTGCGCCGCGAGATCATCGTCGACGAGACCCGGCGCACCTACGAGCTCACGCTCGACGGCGTCACTATTCCGGCTTCGGCGCTGCTCGATGCGGGCCGCTCGGCCAGTGCGCTGAACCAGATCGAGCTGGCGAGCGCGCTGCTCCAGGCGGCGGAAATGTGCGGCGGCACGCAGAGCGCGATCGACTATACGATCGAGTATCTCAAGACCCGCAAGCAGTTCGGCAAGCTGATCGGCGAATATCAGGCGCTCAAGCACCCGATCACCAATGCCTATGTGGCGTACGAAAAGGCGCGCTCGCACATGCTCAGCGCTGCGCACAATTTCGGCCAGCAGGGCGTGGGCGAGATCGCGGTGCGCATGGCCAAGGCCAGCGCCGACAAGGCGTACAGCTTCGCCGCCGACCGCGCGGTGCAGTTCCATGGCGGCTTCGGTTTCACGCACGATTGCGATGCCGGGCTCTATCGCCGCAGCGCCATCTGGCACGCCAGCCAGTTCGGCGATGCGGCCTGGCACCGCGCCAAGCTGGCCGACCTGTTGTTCTGATAAAAACCCTCTCTCCTTCAGGGGAGAGGGATACGCAGCCTTGATCCGGTGGAGCCGGGCTAGGCGAAGTTGGGTGAGGGGATTGCGGGCATAGAGCCCCACCCCA
>NZ_LSIS01000019.1:0-3130 GCF_001556365.1 Blastomonas sp. CCH1-A6
TGCGCAGAACATGAATGAATGCTGACTATTGGGAAAATTTCCCATTAATCGGGATCGGCGCTGTACGGGGATTGCAGGCGCGTCAGCCTGCCGAAGGTACCAACCCGGTCGCCTCGGCCTCGGCCTGCATGCGACGTGCGAAGAAGGGCGAAATGGTGAACCGCGCCAGCACATCGGAAGCGGGGGCCCCGGAGGGCGCACCCACCAGCTTTTCGAGCGCGCGCCAATCGGCCCGGCCTTCCGCAACACGGCCGTTGGCGGCGAGTGCAAGCGCGCGCGCGAGCAGGAAATTGGGCTGCGTCTCCAGTTCGGGCTTTTCGGCGCTGAGCGCAAGCTGCAGCGCCTCGGGGCGCTTGCCGTTGATGACGCGCGTGATCACCAGCGACGAGATCTGATAGCCCCCGGGCTGTTCGTTCAGCGCGCTCGCGCGTTCGAGCACGGGTTCGGCGCCGGGATAGTCGCCGCATGCCATGAGCAGGCTGCCTGCAAGACCCAGCGTGTCGGGCTCGAGCGGATTGCTCTCGATCGCACGGCGGGCAAAGGCGATCGCACGCGGGCAATTGCCCCGCGCCCAGGCCGAGCGCGCCACCGCGATCTGCGCCAGCGCCGATGTTCCGTTATTGCGCAACGCAGCTTCTGCAAGATCACGCCCCCTGGCGGTCGGGGTCAGCGGCACCATGCTCTTGCCGCGCGGCCGCGACAGTTCGAGGAACGATTGCGCCTGGAGCACCAGCGATTCGTTGGGGAACAGCTTTGCCGATGCATCGAGGCACTGGCTCACCGCGGCCCGCTCCGCGGGATCGCGGCTCTGGCGGAAACTGTCATAGGCGATCAGGCAGGGATAACCGGGGGACGTGTCGCCGCCCAGCAGCTTGCGCTGATGCTGGATGATCACCCCGCCCGAACGCGCGACCTCCGAAATGCCGTTCCCGATGGCCTGCTCGACATCCGGCGCCGCGATCTCGGTGCCGTCATGGTTTATCTCATAGGACCACAAGGTCGTCCCGCTCGCCTTGTGGCGAAGCGCGAGGAAGATCGGCGCATTCGCTCCAGGACCAGCACTGCTGCCGCGTACGACCAGCTGGTACGCGCGCGCCCTCTCCGTCTCGCTGACATCCTCGTGCGCCGCGCTCGTCACCGCGACCATCTCGAAGCGCTGCAAGTGCATTTCGGCAATCTGCGCGGCGGTGTTGAGCGCATCATTGCCGCTCGCCGGCTCGGTCAGGATCGTGACATGCGCAATCTGGCCGCGCATGTCGCGCCGTGCAGCCTCTTCGCTGGCGGTTTCCGGCTTGGCCAGCAACCAGATGACGTAGAGAAGGCCGAGCAGCAGCAGGATGCGCACCACCCAGAGGATCCAGCCCCGGTCGATCCCCGATGGCGGCGGGGATGATGCCTGCGAGCGGGCGTGTCCCTGGATATCTCCCGCACCTGCAGCGCCCCCGAAGGCGCCTGTATTGCCTCCCGGGTTCGGCAGCGACTGAGGCCCGGCTCCGACCGGAGCGGTGGCGGCCGACTCTGCCATTGGCGCCAGCTCGACATTGTAGCGCCCGACCGGAATGACGATGCGATGACGGCCTGCGGCCTCCTGCGCGGATAACCCGGCATAATGCAGTTCGAGCATCTTGCGCAGCCGCCCGACCTGCACGCGCGGATAGCTGTCGCTCTGCGGATCGAAGCTGTCGTCGCGGCCCAGACCGTCGACCGCAATCTGATAGGCCTTGAGCCGCTCCCCGTTGCCCGCAAGTGTCTGTTCGACAAGATATTCGAGCAAACGCCGCAACACGGGTGAGCGGACGAACTCCGGCGAGCGCATCACCAGACCAAGTTCATTCTGCAATGCGCTTCTTTCAGGTTGCGCACTCACCTGCGTGTCATCCCTTCAGGGCTGGCGGATTGTCGATAGCAACGGATGAAGCGCCCGGAACCGTTATCTTGTCCGTGTTTGCTTCCATGAGGATATAGGCCGAAATGTAACTTTGCAATCGAACGTGACATGAAAATGGCCGGAAGCACTGAAAAACTTGCATTTTACGGGTAACAACCAGTCCAATCGGCGATTGCGGTTTTTGTTGCCAAGGGGTTGGAACCGACGACCATCGCCCCTATCGAGGGCATAGCATGCCGCCGCAAACCCCCTCCTCTGCCGATCGAACGCCGCCGCCCGCCATGCGCGAGACGCTCGGACGATTCCTGCCTTATCTCTGGCCAGCGGACCGGCCCGATCTGAAGCTGCGCATCTGCGGCGCGATGCTGATGGTGCTGCTGGGCAAGGCGGCGGTTCTTTCCATGCCCTTTGCCTACAAGGCCGCAGTCGACCGGATGACAATCGACGGCACCACGATGGCGATGGCGGCGATCATCGCGGTGCTGGCTTATGGCGCGGCGCGGCTGGGATCGGTGCTGTTCGACAATCTGCGCAACGTGGTCTTCGAACGCGTCGGCCAGGAAGCAACGCGGACGCTCGCCGAGAACGTCTTCGTGCAATTGCACCGGCTGTCGCTGCGCTTTCACCTCGCCCGCCGCACCGGCGAGGTCACCAAGGTGATCGAGCGCGGCACCAAGAGCATCGACGTGATGCTCTATTTCCTGCTGTTCAACATCGCCCCGACGGTGCTCGAACTCATCGCGGTGCTGGTGATCTTCTGGATCAATTTCGGCTTCGGACTGGTGCTGGCAACGGTGGCGATGGTGGCGATCTATATCGTCTTCACCCGCAAGATCACCGACTGGCGCAACCATCTGCGCGAGGCGATGAACACGCTCGATGGCAAGCAGCTCGCCCGCGCGGTCGATTCGCTGCTCAATTACGAGACGGTCAAATATTTCACCGCCGAGGAACGCGAGGCCAAGCGCTATGGCGATGCCGCGCGCACCTATGCCAATGCGGCGGTCAAATCCGAAAACTCGCTCGCGCTGCTCAATGTCGGCCAGTCGCTGATCACCAACCTGATGATGGCCGGCGCAATGGCCTATACCATCTGGGGCTGGAGCCGGGGGCAGTTCACCGTCGGCGATCTGGTGCTCGTCAACACGCTGCTGATGCAGCTGTTCCGCCCGCTCGACCTGCTCGGCATGGTCTATCGCACGATCCGCCAGGGGCTGGTGGATATGGCGGCGATGTTCGACC
>NZ_LSIS01000193.1:0-24141 GCF_001556365.1 Blastomonas sp. CCH1-A6
GGCATAGTCGGGCTGGCCCCCGGCATGCACGGTGCGAACCGGACGGGCCGCCCCTTCACCGGCGATTATGCGGGCGACCTGCTGTTTGCGACCTTCGCGAAGTTCGGCCTGTCGCGCGGCAAATACCAATCGCGGGTCGATGACGGGCTCGAACTCGAGGGCGTGATCATCATCAATTCGGTCAAGTGCCTGCCGCCGCAGAACAAGCCGACTCCGCAAGAGATCAACACCTGCCGCCGCTTTCTGTCCGCACAGCTTGATGCGCTGCCCCAGCTTCGCGTGTTCATCGCGCTCGGCCGGATCGCGCATGACAGCTTCCTGCGGCATCTGGGGCTGCGCGCGGCGAGCCATCCCTTCGGGCACAACGCCCTGCACGATCTGGGCGATGGCCGGGTGCTGATCGACAGCTATCATTGCAGCCGGTACAACATCAATACGGGGCGGCTGACCGAAGCGATGTTCGAGGCGGTGTTCGAGCGTGCGCTGGCTGCACGCAATCGGATCACTCCGGCGGGGTAAGCGCGGGCACGTCCTTGGCCGCGTCCTCGGGCGAGATGCCCGGCGGCGGCGCGGCGGCGATCGTTTCCTGACGCCGCATCACCCGGCCTGCGCGCTTGATCGCGGCGCGGACGCGGGGATAGGTGCCGCAGCGACACAGGTTGCGGATCGCGGCGTCGATCTCGGCATCGCTGGGATCGCTGTTCTTGCGCAGCAGCACGCTCGCCGCGATGATCATGCCGGGGGTACAGAAGCCGCATTGCACCGCCTGTTCGGCGACGAATGCCTGCTGCACCGGGTGGCTGCGATCGCGGCTCAGCGCCTCGATCGTGGTGACATAGCGCCCTTCGACCTCGGCGATGCTGACCAGGCACGAGCGGATCGCCTCGCCATCGACCACGACCATGCACGCGCCGCAATCGCCATTGCCGCAGCCATATTTGGTGCCGGTGAGGTTCGAGGCATCGCGCAGCGCCCAGAGTAGCGGCGTCTCCGGGTCGAGCCGGTACTGGACCGGGCGGTCGTTGACGGTGAACTTGGTCATGGGCTCAGCGCTTATCCGAGCCGCGCTTGCAAGTCACCCATGCACAGACCGCCCGGATGCGGATCAGTCGCGCCAGCTCGGGTCGATCTTGTCGACCTTGCGCACCATCGCGGCAAAATCGGGCACGCCTGCGCCCATCGGCAGTTGCACCTGGCTGAGATCGCGCTGGTGCACCGCGACGACCTCGTCGGGCACGATGATCGGCTTGCCCATCGACATGGTGGCGAGCTGGATCTCGCACGCGCGCTGGAGCGACCAATAGGTGATGAACGCCTCTGGCAGGGTGCGGCCCATGACCACCGGGCCATGGTTCTTCAGCATGAGCACGCGCTTGCCGCGAACGGCCTCGACCAGCCGCTCGCCTTCTTCGGCGCGCACGGTGACGCCCTCGAAATCATGATAGGCGATGTTGCCGATGAAGTTGCAGGCATAGAAATTGGTCGGCTGCAATCCACCTTCGGTCGAGCAGACCGCCATGGTCGCGGTGGTGTGCGTGTGGATGATGCAGTGCATGTCCGGCAGTTCCTTGTGGAACACGCTATGCTGCGTGAAGCCCGCCTTGTTCACCGGATAGGGCGAGCCGTCGAGCTTTTCGCCATCGGAGTTGATCTTGACCAGGTTGGAGGCGCAGACCTCGCTGAAATGCAGGCCATAGGGGTTGATCAGGAAGGCGTCTTCCTCGCCCGGCACCTTGAGCGTGATGTGGTTGTAGATCATTTCCGACCAACCCATCATGTCAAACACGCGGTAGCAGGAGGCGAGCAGCTTGCGCGCTTCATGCTCCTCGGTGGTCATCTGGGGGCTCGGCTTCAACGCGGTGGCCATCACGCTCTCCTGTCTCTATCTTTGGTGGCTATGTGCAACCTGTATCGCATGACAAGCAACGCCGATGCAATCCGCCAGTTGTTCGGCGCGGCGCTGGGTACGGTCGATCTGGGCGGGGCGAACCTGCCGCCGTTCGAGGGCATCTATCCCGATTACGATGCGCCGGTGCTGGTGGCGCAAGGGCAGGGCGCTAGTCTCGCGACGATGCGCTGGGGCTGGCCCCCATTTGGCGAGGTCAAGCGGCCGATCACCAATGTGCGTAACCTGAACTCGCCGATGTGGCGCGGCGCACTGCGCGATCCGGCGCGGCGCTGCCTGGTGCCGGTGACCGCGTTCTGCGAATATGGCGCCGCCCCCGATCCGGTCACGAAGCGCAAGCGGCAGCACTGGTTTGCGCTTGCATCGGGCGAACCCTTCGCCTTTGCCGGGATATGGCGCCCGGTGGAGGAGGGCGCACGCTTCGCCTTTCTTACCTGCGAGCCCAATGCGCTGGTCGGTGCGGTGCATCCCAAGGCGATGCCGGTGATGCTGGCGGGCGAGGGGCTGGGTCAATGGCTGCGCGCCGAATGGGACGAAGCCGAGCGGCTGGTCGCACCCTTTCCCGATAATGCCATGGCCGAGCTGCCATCAGTGTCACCAACCGATGCAAGCGAGGCACAGCCCGGGCTTTTCGGCTGAAACGGCGCGAAATTCCTTGAAAATGCCGATGCGCGCTGGTATCGGCCCCGCGTGACCGACAGCCATGCGGCTGGCGTGCCCTATTTTATTGGCCTTCTAGCTTTGGCTTTGCTGTCCGTTTTCCGCGCCCCTCGGCGTGGCGCGAGCGGGTTTGCAGGCCGTGAATCGAAATGGAGCTGACGTAAGTTTATGCAGATTCTCGTACGCGATAACAATGTTGACCAGGCGCTGCGGGCGCTCAAGAAGAAGCTGCAGCGCGAAGGTGTGTATCGCGAGATGAAGCTGCGTCGGCATTACGAGAAGCCCAGCGAGAAGCGCGCCCGTGAAAAGGCCGCTGCCGTGCGTCGCGCGCGCAAGCTGGAGCGCAAGCGCATGGAACGTGACGGCGCGAAATAAGCCGGTTATAGCATCGCTAACCTGACGGATCGGGGACGCCGATTCGTCGCAACGACCCCTGATGGGACTGGAAGGTGAAGGCCTTGCAGTGCTTTTCAGGGGTTTGTGGTACGATAACCGGAGGCTGCCATGTCCGTTACCCGCGTTCCCATTCCGCCGCTGGCCAAAGGCTCGCTGACCAAATTGTGGCTGGGCGTCGCCGCAGCCGTCGCGATCGCGGGCGGTACGGCCTGGGCCGGACTGCAGTCGGTGCCGCAATCGGCCGCCGGTTTCCTGTCGAGCAATGCCGACGAGCCGGGCGTGGTGACGACCGAGAGCGGGCTGCAGTTCAAGGAACTGGTCAAGGGTAATGGTCCGTCGCCGACCGATGCGGACGTCACGCTGATCAACTATCAGGGCACGCTGATGGACGGCACGCCGTTCGATGCCAACCAGCGCGTGCCGATGCCCGTCGCCGGATCGATCCCGGGCTTTTCCGAGGCGCTTAAGAAGATGCAGCGTGGCGGCAAGTATCGCCTCTGGATCCCGCCCGAGCTCGGCTATGGCGCGGAAGAGAAGAAGAATCCGCAGACCGGCGAGGTCGTCATTCCCGCCAACAGCCTGCTGGTGTTCGACGTCGACCTGATCGAGTTCATCCCCGAGATGCAGCTGCGCGCCATGCAGCAGCAGCTTCAGGGCCAGGGTGCGCCGGGTGGTCCTCCGGGGGCACCGCCGCCGGGCATGCCGGGCAACTGATCTGGGAATACGAAAAAGCCCGGTGGCAACACCGGGCTTTTTCTTTGGCTGGCGTTGCTGGCGGTCATACGCCTTCGGGGCGGACCGGCTCAAACGCGGCGACCATGTCCTTGAACCATTGCGGCACCGGCGCGGGACGACGGGTCGCGATCGCAAAATGGACATAGCTGATCGTCACCACGGTGAGCAGTTCGTCACCGCGAAAGATAGCGCACTCGCTGGTCAGCGAGCTCGAACCAAAGCGCTTGATGCGCACCGCGAGGTCGATGATGTCATCTGCGACGGCGCTGCCGCGGAAATCGACATCCGCATGGCGCACCATCATGTCGTGATCGGGGCCGAACAGGTTGAAGCCGGTGCTCTCGGGCTTCCCGCTCGCCAGATTGAGCGCGCGGAAATATTCGGTGATGCCGACATCGGCGTACATCAGATAGTTCGCGTTGAAGACGATATTCTGCATATCGACCTCGTGATAGTGCACGCGCTTGGGCGCGATGCTGCGATAATGGGCGCGGATGGGCGCGTCCGACATGCTGTTCCCCTCTCTCGTTCTCGTTCCGGATCGTCTGCTCCGCATACACAATGCTGGGCACAAAAAAAGGGGGGCACGAAGCCCCCCATTTCCCTGTTTTCAATCGGTTGGGTCTTTTGCCAACCTGATCGTGACCAAGCCCGGTCAAACCGTGATTGGATCAGAACTTGAAGCGGACCGAACCGCCATAGGTGCGCGGCAGGCTGGGATAGCCCGAAATGCTCTGCGACTGCGCGACCGAGTCGAACACGGTCGAGATAAAGCGGTCGTCGAGCAGGTTGCGCGCCCAGGCGGTCAGTTCGAGACCGTTGGTCAGCTCGAGCGTGGCCGAGACGTTGACCAGGTCGGTCTGGCGACGGAACTGGCGGGCAATGTCCAGCGCCGGCTGGAAGTTGCGCGTGCCGTTGGCGTTGGTGACGATGAAGCCCGGCAGACCTTCGGCGATCTGCACGTCGCTTTCATAGGCATAGTCGCCGCGCACGGTGAACTTGGTGCCGCCCGCGAACTCATAGGTGTACGAACCGCCCATCGATGCCGACAGGGCAGGGATGCCCGCCGGGGTCGCGCCGGTCAGATCACCGACCGCCGAGTTGAGGAAGCTGTCATACTTCGGATCGAGATAGGTGAAGGCGACGAACAGGTTGAGGCCGTCGGTCGGACGGACGGTGCCGTCGAACTCGATACCGAAGGTCGACTGCTTGCCCGCATTGGCGAGCGCGAAGCCGGTGCCGGTGAACACGTTGCTCTGGAAGCCCTTGATCGACTGCTTGAACACCGTGAGGTTGAACGCGACCAGCGGCCACTGCGCCTTGATGCCGGCTTCATAGACTTCCGACTCTTCGGGGCCCGCGAAGCGCGAACCGGTGGTCAGGTTCGGCAGTGCCAGGCCGGCATTGCGGATCGGCGAGGCTGCGGGGTTGTTGACCGGCGAGCCGGGGATGAAGTCGGTCGGGAACGGACGGCTGTCACGCGACAGGTTGAACGAGGTCGCCTTGAAGCCGGTGGCATAGGTGGCGTAGATGTTCAGATTGTCGGTGATCTCGTAATTCGCGCGGATGGTGTACGAGAAATCGTCGTCCTTGGTCCGGCCGCTTTCCACCGCATTGGGGAAGTTGAGGAACGGCGGCAGGAACTGCAGCGCGCGCAGGCCGAGCAGCGGGTTCACCGCCGGGTTGGTGTTGTTGGCGCGGGCAAAGGCAGCGGCACCGGTCTGGATCTGGCCGAAAGCGGCGGGCTGTGCCGCAGCGAACGCAGCGATCTGCGCCGCATTGGCCGGTCCGGGCAGGCGCAGCGCCTGGCCGACGGTGGTGGCGATGCCCTGCTGGGTGATCAGCGTGTTGCCGATGGCGACGAAATCAAGCGCCGAGAACGGATCGGTGCTGACGACGTTCGAACGGACGCGCTTCTTGTCCTCGGTATAGTTGAAGCCGAAGGTGAAGGTCAGGCGATCGGTCGGCTTGAGGTCGAACTGGCCGAACAGCGAGAACGCATCGTTGCCATAGGTGAAATCGTCGAAAATACCCTGGCCCTGGCGGAAGAAGGTGTTGTTGGGCACGCCCAGCAGCGCCTCGACGCCGGCGGCACCACCGACGGCGGGGCCGATCAGCGCGCTGGCATAGCCGCGGAAGTCGCGTCCGAACAGCAGGTCGTTGGTGAACTTGATGTCTTCGTTGAAATAGAAGCCGCCGAGCAGGAAGTTCAGCGGGCCGTCAAAGTCCGATGCGACGCGCAGTTCCTGCGTGAAGGTGTCGATCGAGGTGTTGGCGAGGTTCTGGCCGATAAGGTCGGCGCTGGTGAAGTCCGAATCCTGGTTGGTGGTCGAGCGCACTTCGCGATAGGCGGTGATGCTGGTGAAGGTCAGCGCGCCGACATTCCAGTCGCCCTGCAGCGATGCGCCGTAATTCTCGATCTCGTTGGTCGAGGGGATGTTGTTGCGCACGCGGTACGAGAACGGATCGGCTGCCTCGATCGGGCGGGCCTGGCCGCTGGCAGCACGCAGCGCCGCGGTGATCGCCGGGTTCTCGCGGATATTGGCGGCGATACAGCAATTCTCGTCGATCTTGTCATAGTCGCCGATCAGGCGGAACGACAGGTCGGCGCTCGGCTCCCACAGCAGCTGGCCGCGCACGCCCCAGCGGTCGCGGTTGTTGAACTTGATGCCGAGGTTGAGGTCGCGCGCATAGCCGTCGCGCTTGTTGATGTTGCCCGACAGGCTGAACGCCAGCGTTTCGCTGATCGGGCCGGTCACGTCGGCCTTGAGGATGCGCGCGTTGAAATTGCCATAGGTCGCTTCGACCTGGCCGCCGAACTCGAACTGGGGGCGCTCGGTGACAATGCTGATGATACCCGCCGATGCGTTCTTGCCGAAAAGGGTCGACTGCGGGCCGCGAAGCACTTCGACGCGCTCGATATTGGGAAGGTCGCCGATCTGCGCAGCCGAGCGCGAACGGTAGACGCCGTCAATGAACACGCCGACCGAAGGTTCGATGCCGGGGTTGTTCGCGCCGTTGCCGAAGCCGCGGATGATGAAATTGGTGTTGGCCGAGCTTTGTAGCTGCGAGACGCGAAGCGAGGGGACCAGGGTCTGCAGGTCGATCAGGTCGCGAATCTGCGCGTCCTCAATGTCCTCGCCGCTGGTCACCGAAACGGCGATCGGGATTTCCTGCAGCGTGGTTTCGCGCTTGGAGGCGGTGACGATGATGACGTTGCTGTCGGCATTTTCGGCGTCCTGCGCGGCATCCTGCGCAAAGGCGGATGCGGGCATGGCGAGCGTGCCGAGCGCTGCACCCGAAAGCAGAATCGTTCTCAGGCGGGTGTCGGTGATGATCATCGGGTGTTCTCCCCTAAAATGGCTGACAAAAACGGCCCCGTCCCAGGGCTCGTATGGCTTTGGGTTGTCCTTATGACTGAGACCCGACGGTCACAAACAAAAAGCTAGGAAACCCAAGCGAATCCGACGCCTGCGTGACATTATTGCAACGAAATTAACGATTGCCGCGACGTCAATTGCAAGGGGAGCAATTGTGCGTCGCAGCATTCCGTGTGCGTCAAGCGGTCGGCTCGCGCCAAATTGACGCGGACGTCAACCGATCGGGGCGCAGGCGGCCTCCAGCCAGGCCAGTGCCTCGCCATCAAGCTGCGGCGCGACCACCTCCAGTACCTTGGCGTGATAGGCATTGAGCCAGCCGAGTTCGGCAGGGCTGAGCAGCGCCGGTTCGATGCAGTGGCGGTCGATCGGCGCGAAGGTCAGAGTCTCGAAGCCGAGCATGTCGAGCTCGGCACCGGCGATCTCGAGCGGTTCGACCAGCACCAGATTCTCGATGCGGATGCCATATTCGCCTGCCTTATAATAGCCGGGCTCGTTCGAGCAGATCATGCCGGGGCGCAGCGGCTCGCCCTGGCCGCCGAACGCGGCAATGCGCTGCGGTCCTTCATGCACCGCCAGGAAACTGCCGACGCCATGGCCGGTGCCGTGCGCATAATCGACGCCATCGGCCCAGAGGAATTGGCGTGCGAGCGTATCGAGCTGCCCGCCGGTCGTCCCCTTGGGGAAGCGGATGGTGGCGAGCGCGATATGGCCCTTCAGCACCTGGGTGAAGCGCCGCTTCATTTCCGCTGTCGGCGTGCCGATGGCGATGGTGCGGGTGATGTCGGTGGTACCGTCGAGATACTGGCCGCCGGAATCGACCAGATACAGGCTGTCCGTCACGATCGGCAGGTTGGTTTCCTCGCTGACCCGGTAATGGCAGATCGCGCCGTTCGACGACGCGCCGGAGATGGTGTCGAACGAGGTGTCGATCAGCTTGCCGGTCGCTTCGCGGAATTCGAGCAGCTTGGCTGCGGCGGAAAGCTCGGTCTCGCCACCTGCCGGGCCGGCGATCGAGAGCCAGTGGAGGAAGCGACTGACCGCCGCGCCGTCGCGCGCCTGCGCGGCGCGATGGCCTTCGATCTCGGTCTGGTTCTTCATCGCGCGCGGCAGCACGCTCGGGTCGCGCTTGGCCACGATCCTGGCGCCGGCGGCTTCGAGCCGGGCAAAGATCGCCGCGACCGCGCGTTCGGGATCGACCGCGACGGCCTTGCCGCTCAGCGCGTCGAGCCCTGCCGGAAAATCGTCATAGCCATGCAGCGCGACCTGGTTGCCCAGATGCGCGCGCAGATCGTCGGTCACCTTTTCGGGGGCGACATAGAGATCGGCGCTGCCGTCCCGATGCACCACGCCATAAGAAAGCGTCACCGGCGTGTGCGTCACGTCGCCGCCGCGCACGTTGAACAGCCAGGCGACCGAATCGAGTGCGGTGATGACCGCGGCATCGAGCTTCTCGTCCGCCAGCCAGGCCGCGACATCTGCGCGCTTGTCGCCCGCATCCTTGCCAGCATATTCGAGCGCATGCGGCTTCATCACCGCATCGGGGCGCGCGGGCTGATCGTGCCATACCGCATCGACGGGATTGCTCGCGACCTCCCTGAGCGACGCGCCGACCTTGGCCAGCTTCGCGCTCGCCTGTTTCACCCAGTCGCGGGTGTGCAGCCAGGCATCATAGCCGATCACGGCCCCTTCGCCGACGTTCGCCCCCAGCCAATCCGCGACGCTCTGTTGCGCAGTGCCGACATATTCGAACAGCCGTCCGTCTACCTGATCGCGCACCTGGATCGTATAGCGCCCGTCGACGAAAATCGCCGCCCGGTCGGATAGCGCCACCGCGCTGCCCGCCGATCCGCCAAAACCGGTCAGCCATTCCAGCCGCTGCGCATAGGCGCCGATATACTCGCTCATATGCTCGTCACAGATCGGAACGACAAAACCATCCAGCCCCTGACGCTTCAGTTCTTCGCGCAAGGCGGCGAGGCGGGCTTCATGGGTGGACATCAGCATGGCGGGGTATCAACTCCTTGCAAAAGCGGTTGGGCGGCAAGATAGAGACAATCCGTGACCAGCGCCAGTCTGGCGACCGGAACGTTCTGTCGTGATCCAGTTCGAAGGGAGCCGTACATGCCGATCCGACCCAGTTTCTCATCCGCCATTGCCCGCGCCGCGCTGGTGGCGGCAATGGCCCTGTCATCCCCCGTTCTTGCTAGCGAAAGTGCATCCATGTCCGACAAGCCCCAGCCGCCCATCGCCGAGCAGCGGCCCTATAGCTACGAACGCCACGGCGTGACCGTGCAAGATCCGTGGCACTGGCTGCGCGACCAGGGCTATCCCAAGGTCGATGATGCCGATGTGCTGGCCTATCTGGAATCGGAGAACCGCTGGTTCGAAGCCGCGATGAAGCCGCACCAGGCGCTGACCGACGCGTTGTTCGAGGAGATGAAGGGCCGCATCAAGGAGGATGACAGCTCGGTCCCGCAAAAGGATGGCGACTGGCTCTACTGGGTCGAGTACGACAAGGGCGCGCAGTACAAGAAATGGTATCGCAAGCCGGTTGCGGGCGGCGAGAAGCAGCTGATCCTCGACGAGACCGAGCTTGCCAAGGACAAGGACTATTTCCGCCTCGGCGCCTTCTCGGTCAGTCCCGACGGCAGGCTGCTCGCCTATTCGGTCGACGACAACGGGTCGGAGCGGTTCGAGGCGCGGTTCAAGGACCTGACCACCGGCACCATCCTGCCCGATGTCATCCCGGGGACGCTCTCCAGCCTGGTCTGGACCGCCGACGGCAAGGCGCTGATCTATGGCCTGGCCAACGAGAACTGGCGCACCGACAATGCCCGGCTGCACGTGCTGGGCCAGCCGCTGGACAAGGATGTCGAGCTCTACAAGGAGGCGGATGAGGGCTTCCGCGTCGACGTGGGCATGACCTCGAACGAGAAGTACATCGTGATTGCCACCGGCGACAACGAGACCAGCGAGATCCGCCTGCTGCCTGCGGACAATCCGCTGGGCGAGCCGATCCTGATCAGCCCGCGCAAGAAGGGCCGCGAATATGACGTCGAGGAGCGCGACGGCACGCTGTTCATCCACACCAATGACGAGCATGTGAACTTTCGCCTCGCCACCGCGAGCATCGACAATCCGGGCGAATGGACGACGCTCATCCCCGGCAGCGACGATTTCTACATGACCGACATGAATGCCTTCAAGGACTTCTATGTCATCGAAGGGCGGCGCGGTGGCCTCGATCAGATCGAGATCCGCGATTATGCCGACCCCAAAAAGGTCCAGCCGATCACTTTTCCCGAGGCGAGCTATTCTGCGTCGCTGGGCGACAATCCCGAATGGGACATGAAGGTGCTGCGGCTTTCTTATGAATCGATGGTCACGCCCGACACCGTCTATGATTATGATGTCGCGACGCAGAAGCTGACCGTGCTCAAGGTGCAGGAGGTGCCGTCGGGCTATAACGCCGCCGATTACGAGACCGAGCGGCTTATGATTGCCGCGCGGGACGGGACCGAGGTTCCAGTTTCGGTTATCTACCGCAAGGGCTTCAGGAAGGATGGCAGTGCGCCGCTGCACCTCTATGCTTACGGCGCCTATGGCTATGCGGTTCCACCGAGCTTCTCGGTCACGCGGCTCAGCCTGGTCGATCGTGGCTTTGCCTATGCCATTGCGCATATCCGCGGCGGCGACGACCTCGGCCGCAAATGGTATCTCGATGGCAAGCTGACCAAGCGGACCAACACGTTCAACGATTTTGTCGATGTCGCCAAGGGGCTAATCGCCAAGGGATATACTGCAAAGGGCAAGGTGACCGCGAGCGGGGGCTCGGCGGGTGGCGAGCTGATGGGCGTGGTCGTCAACACCGATCCCGATCTGTGGGGCGCGGTCGTGGCGCATGTGCCGTTCGTCGACGTGGTCAACACGATGCTCGACGAGAGCCTGCCGCTGACGCCGGGCGAATGGCCCGAATGGGGCAACCCTATCACCGACAAGGCGGCGTTCGACCTGCTGCGATCGTACAGCCCCTATGACAATGTGAAGGCCCAGGCCTACCCGCCGCTGCTGGTGACCGCAGGGCTCAACGATCCGCGCGTGACCTATTGGGAGCCCGCGAAATGGGTGGCGAAGCTGCGCGTCACCAAGACCGATGACAACGCACTGCTGCTCAAGACCAATATGGGCGCAGGCCATGGCGGCAAGTCGGGCCGGTTCGACTCGCTCAAGGAGACGGCCGAGGAGTTCGCCTTCATCCTCTGGCAGATGGGCATGGCGGGCAAGTAACCGGGTCGGGGCCGGGGCAGGGCGGATGCGCCCGGCCCCGGTGCCGGCTCAGCGGCAGGGACCGAGCTGCTCGAGCACGAAATTATAGTCACGCCGCGCCAGATCGTTGTCCGCAGGCGTGTCGGAGACAAGCGCCCGCGCAGGGATTTCGCGGGGGAGCGAGCAGGCGAGCCGATACCAGAGCAGCGTGTTGCGCTTCGGCGGCGCGGCAGCCTCATCCACGATCTCGGTGAGCGACACTGCCCAGCGCGCGGCAAGGCCGGGCCGGCGCAGCACGGTGATCGACACCGGGTCCCCGGTCGACGTCGCCAGAAAGACCTGCGTCTCGCCTTCACCCTGCAGATTGCCGCGTACGTGCAGCGCCTCGCGGATGCCCTTGATTGCGGGCGGCGCGCCGGTGCTGACCAGTTCGGTCACGATCGTGCGCACCTGCTGCTCGGTGGCCGCCGTCCAGGCGACTTGCGCGTCCTTGGAGACAAGCTGGACCTCACCGGGGCGCGTGCCGGGCCGGGCGAACAGCAGGAACTGTTGCTTTCTCAGCTTGGGAACGTTGCCCTTGGCGTTACGCGGCACGTCAACCAGATAGCGAATCGATTCGCTGACGCCCTGCTTTCCGCGAATGAGATTCAATACCTGCGCCTCGACGAACAGCCGTGCCATAGTGGGAGCGACGTCGGGCGCGCGCGCCGGATCGACGACGGTGGTCTTCTTCACCTGGACCCGCAGCACCTGCGGAGCGGCATCCGCAAGGCGTGCCAGAGCGACATAGCCCGGTCCCTCCGTTTCGGATGAAACCTGTGCATTCGCGGCGTATACGATAGGAAAACCGCCACTAATTGCGATGGTTAAGGCGGTGGCGGCAGCAAGCGATCTGAGCGCGTGCGGCATGGGGGAGTCTCCTCGTTTTCGCTGTCCGGAAGGGCGGCTGTCGGGGCTCAAAGGTTAATTCAAACTGAATCCATTTAAGCGATTGCCTGCTGATAAGTTGCGCGTTAAATCCCCTTCCGGGCAAGAGAAAAACAAACCAGAGGCTGGAACACAGCGGGGGAGCGGGAAGCAAGCCGGAAGGGTTGCATTCCGCAACTTGCATGTTTCATGCACCAGCTGCGGTCATCGGCTGGTTTGTCCGGGTGTCGTGGATTGCAATGTCGGCGCTCCCCGGATGACGGGTTTCAATAGGGTAAGGAGCGTCGTTTCTGAATGGCCTATGCTGATCAACAGGCAAGCGGAAACAAGATAGTTTCCCTCGTTATCGTGGCATTGATCCACATTGTGGTGATCTATGCCCTGGTAACAGGACTTGCATATAGTGCGGTCAAGACGGTGGCTGAAAAGCTGAACGTCGTTGACGTTGAGGAAGAGGTGATCGAGCCGGAAGAGCCGCCGCCACCTCCGCCGGACCAGCCGATCACGCCGCCGCCGGTCGTAACGCCGCCGCCGATCGTTCGGACGCCGCCAACTACGGCGCCGGTCATCACCACCACCAACACTCCGCCGCCGGTGTTCATCCCGCAGCCTGTCGCTGCGCCGCCGCCTGCGCCTCCGGCACCGCCGCCGCCGCCTTCCAAGGCTTCGGGTGCATCGCCGCGTGGTAACCCGGGCAGCTGGGCAACCCCCAACGACTACCCCGCTCGCGCACTGCGTGAAGAGCGTGCTGGTACCACTCGCTTCCGCGTCACCATCGGCCCCGACGGCCGCGTGACGAACTGCGAGATCACCGGATCGAGCGGCCATGCCGATCTCGACGAGGCGACCTGCAAGAACGTGACCCGCAGGGCGCGCTTCAAGCCGGCTCTCGACGCTGCCGGAAACGCGATTTCGGATACCTATTCGAACGCGGTTCGTTGGGAGATTCCGAAGTAACATTTGGACTGGATGCCGCTGCGGCGGATTGGGTTTTGGTTCTAGACGCACCGATTTTTGGACGGCGCTCTATCTATTTTCTGAGAGGAATTTTTGATGTTGATTGAAATGCTGGCTGCGGCTGCAGGTGAAGCGCCGAAAAACGCTTTCGGTTTCGCGGAAGCTCTCGAGCAGGGCGGTGTGATCGCTTACGCCACCGTCGTTATCCTGGGTATCATGTCGTTCGGTTCGTTCTTCATCCTGTTCACCAAGCTGTTCGAACAGCAGAAGGTGCTCTCGCAGGGTGCCAAGGTTCGTGAAACCTTCTGGCGCGCTGGCAGCATGAAGGAAGGCGCCAACAAGCTCGAGAAGAACACCGCCTATCGTCAGATCGTCGACGACGGCCTGAAGGCACAGGAAGAGCATGCCAAGCTGACCGACCCCGTCGAAGCCCATGACTGGCTGCACGGTTCGCTGAGCCGTTCGGAAGCTGCCATCAACGCCAAGCTGGCTGGTGGTCTGCCGTTCCTGGCAACCGTGGGTGCGACCTCGCCGTTCATCGGTCTGTTCGGTACCGTTATCGGTATCTATCGCGCACTGATCAAGATCGGCATCGCCGGTCAGGCATCGATCGACCAGGTCGCCGGCCCCGTCGGTGAAGCTCTGATCATGACCGCACTGGGTCTGGGCGTGGCCGTTCCCGCCGTGCTTGCCTATAACTGGCTGCAGGCTCGCAACAAGCTGATCGCTGCTCAGCTGAGCGCCTTCTCGACCGACGTTCTGGGCTACATGGCTTCGAACGGCGCTGTGGTCCCGGCGACCAAGGCTCCGGCTGCTCCGGCTGCCAAGCCCGCCGCTCCGGCCGCCGCACCGATCAAGAAGTAATCCGGCACAGGGCAGGGATGCGGCCAGCCTTTCCGGCACCGCATCCCTCCCGCGCAGCCCGGCCGATAGTGCCGAAGCTGCATCGGATAGACTGGCCGTTCCGGGTTTTCCCGGTCGGCCGGTGACACAGCCACCGCTCTTTCGGGCTAGTGGCATGACAGAATAGGATTTGTTGCGATGGCAATGAGCGTTGGAGGCGCCGGCGGCGAAGAGAAGCCGATGTCGGACATCAACACCACGCCCCTCGTGGACGTGATGCTGGTGCTTCTCATCATCTTCCTGATCGCGATCCCGGTCGTGATCCAGACGGTGGATGATCTGGAAATCCCGGTCGTCGAATTCGAACCGACCGAGACGAAGAACGAAAACATCCTGCTTTCGGTTTCCTCGACTGATGCCAATGGCCTCAGCCCGGGTGACGAAGGCTTCGCGGGCGCAAGCCCGAACGGCGAATGCCGCGTCTATGTGAACGTGACGCCGGTGGACAATGCCGAGCTTCAGGAAATCGCTGTGAAGCGCCTGGAATCGATCATTGAAAATGCCGGTGGCGTGGAAAATCTGAAGGAAGAAGATCTTCCCGAAGTGCACATCCGCGGCGACGTCAATGCACCCTATCGTTGCATCGGTGGCGCAATCTTCACCGTGCAGCGCGCCGGTTTTGCCAAGGTGGGCTTCATTTCCTCGCCCATCGCGCTGGTTGAAGCAGGTTAAGCGCTTCGGTGCGCACACAGGAATTGGAGTAGCTTGATATGGCAATGAGTGGCGGCAAGGACGATGGCGAGCCGATGATGGAGATGAACACGACGCCGTTGATCGACGTCATGCTCGTGCTCCTCATCATGTTCATCATCACTATCCCGGTCCAGACCCATGCGGTGAAGATCGACCTGCCGGTCGACAGCCAGACTCCGCCGGATGTCCAGATCGAACCGGTCAAGAACAAGCTGACCGTCGATACCAACGATACCATCGCCTGGAATGGCACCCCGGTATCGCAGGGACAGCTGGCCGGCATTCTGGCACAGACCCGCAACATGGATCCGGAACCCGAACTGCAGTTCCAGCCGGATGCCCGTTCGCGCTATCAGATCACCGACGAGGTTCTCGCCGTGATCAAGCGCAGCGGCGTGACCAAGCTGGGCTTCGTGGGTAACGAACAGTATGGCACCTTCCAGAAGCCGCCGGGTCAGTAATGGACCGGCAGCCCTGGTGCTGACACAGAAAAGGGCGGCGTAGCGATACGCCGCCCTTTTTTTTGCCTGCAGTGCGGCGATCAGCTGCCGCGCTGGCGATCCGAAAGCTGACGCAGCGTCGCAAGCGCATCGCGCAGCGCGGCGTCCATGTCGTCTTCGGTGGCCGCCGGTGCGGCAGCAGCGGCTTCGGGCGCGTCGGTCGCAGCTTCATCGACCATCGGCTCCGCGGCGCTCGTCGAAACCGAAGGCGGCAGATATTCAACCTCCTCGTCCCAGAGTGGCTGCGCCCGGAAACTGGCCGTCTCCGCTTCAGCCCTGTCCTCGACCACCGGGACTTCGGTGGGTTCGTCCGCAGCGACGGCCTGTTCTTCGAAGCGCGGAACATCGCCAAGGCGGAGGCGAAACGGACGGACGGCCTCGCCTTCGCCGGTTTCGTCGACCGACGGCTTCCCAAGCGCGAAAATCTGCGCCCCAGTCGCGTCAGCAGCCATACCGGTCCGATCGGTTTGCGCCTGGTGCCGCCGCCGCGCCAGACCGGATTCGAGCCGCGCCAGCAATTCGGCCACGCTGAGATGGTCGAGCTCGTCGGCCAGCCCGGTTTCGGGCAGAGCGTCGACCGGCATGGCATCCAGCACGGGATGCGCCGCAGCGGCGACGGACCATGCCGCTTCGGCTTGTTCGGGTTCGGCGGCGTGTTTGAACGGTGCGTCGGCAGTTGGTTCTTCCGATGCTTGCGCCAGTTCGACAGTAGGTTCGGGTTCGGGCGCGTCCGGCGCCGCGAAGCGCGTTTCGGCCTCCTCTTCGATATCAGGCTCGATGAACGGCGCTGCAAAGGGCGGCGGCGCAAAGCGCAGCGACGGGGCAGGGGCCGGCGCATTCGGCGCGGGAGCGTTCACGGGCGCGATGACCGCCATGCTTTCACCCAGCTCGAGCGGAGCTGCCGCGACCGGCTCGCTTTCGGTCAGCGGTGCGCCCAGGTCTTCGCTGGCGCGGATCGGCGCACGGACCGGAGCATCGGGATGCTGGTCGCCATTGCGGATGCGCGGCGCGGCGAGGTCAGAAAAGTCGGTGATCGTGCCGGGAGCGGGCTCGCTCTTGCCGAAGCGCAGCGTGCGCAGCCAACTGGCCAGCTTGCCGCTCTTGGCCACCGGCGCGGCAGGCTGGCTCGCGTCGTTGCCGGTGTTGTCGGCTTTCCGGATGGAAGTTTCAAAACCCATTTCGTCGCTCTCCGCACGCGGCAGCAGCGCCAGCAGCGCTCCTGCGGTCAGTGTGCCAATGCCCGCGCTCAGCGCCAGCCTGGCGGTATCGCCCAGCGGCGGGGCGGCCGCGGGCAGCAATTCGGCGATGCCATAGGCGGTGACAAAGCCTTCGATGGCATTCATCGGGATGAAGCTGCTGCCGAATGCTGCCGCGACCCCTCCACCCAGCGCGATCGCTGAAGGATGGCGCGCGAGGACGCTGGCTCCGGCGGCGCCGGTGCTTTCCTGTTCGTCCGCTTGCGGTGTCGCCATGCTGCTAAGACCCTGGTGCCATCGTCATCAGGCCGCGCTGGAAATGCGCCCGCCCATGGTCCGTTCTAGCATGCGTTGGTAAACGGGTTGATAACGCTCTACATTTCGCGCCCAGTTGCGTTCCTCGCCGACAAAGCGCCGGGCTGTGGCGCGTCGCTCGTCCCAGCCCTCGCGCCCCGCGATGAGCCCGGCCAGCGCATCGGCCAGCGCCTGCGGATCGTCGGGCGCGAAAAGCGTGCCGGTGACGCCATCGGCGATGAGCTCGCGGTGGCCGCCCACGTTCGAGGCCGCGACCAGCCGTCCCTGGGCCATCGCTTCGAGCGGCTTCAGGGGGGTCACGGTTTCGGTGAGACGCATGGCCTTGCGCGGGTAGACCAGAATGTCGGTCAGGCTGTAATAATGCTCCACCTCCGAATGCGGCACGCGGCCGACAAAGCGGATGGCATGTGCCGCAGGGGAGGCCTCGGCCTGTGCGCGCAGCGCCGCCTCGGCAGGGCCTCCGCCGACCAGCAGCAGGCGGATGTCGGGATCGCGCGCGATCAGCATCGGCATGGCGGCGATCAGGTCATCGAGCCCCTCATAGGGGTAGAAGCTGCCGATAAAGCCGAGCACGGTCTTGCCGGTCAGCCCCAACGCCTCCGCGCGCGCCGGGTCCGCACGGACGGGCGTCCCGAAAAGTTCCAGGTCCACCCCATTGGGCGAGACCATGATCTTGTCCGCAGGAAAGCCGCGCGCGATCAGGTCATCGCGCAAGCCTTCGCAGATCACTGCAACGGCATCCGCCTGGGCGACGACGCGATTCTCCATCTGCCGGGTGAGCCAGTATTTGGCGGACGTCTCGCTGCCCGTGCCATTGCCGACCGCCGCATCTTCCCAGAAGGCGCGGATCTCGTAGAGCACCGGCAGGCCCAGCCTGCGCCCGGCGCGGATCGCGGCAAGCCCATCGAGCGCGGGCGAATGCGCGTGCAGGATGTCGGGCTTCCAGATCGCCGCCGTCGCCTCGGTCGCGCGGGCCAGCGCGGCGATGTCGCGCCATTCGCGTAAGCCGGGCGGCCCGGATACCGGTTCCATCGTGCGATGAAAGGTCAGGCCGTCATGCTGCTCGACCGCCTCGACATGCGAACCGGTGGGCAGCGACGCCTGGTGCCGGACGCTGGTCACGCCGCGCACCTCCAGCCCGGCGCGATGCTGCGCGGTCAGGATCGCGCGCGTGCGGAAGCTGTAGCCGCTGTGCAGCGGCAGGCTGTGATCGAGAACGTGCAGGATCCGGGTCATGGCGCGCAAGCCTATGGCGCAAAAGGATTAACGCCGCGTCAACCCATTGCGCTTATGGCTGTAAACCGCAAGCCGGCTGTTGCATAGTCGGTGCATCACCATTCGGGGCAGGGCCGCAGGTTCATGGTCGACAATTTTGCCATTGCGATCTCGCACCTGCTGATTGCCGTTGCGGCATGGCGGCTCGTCTGGCGCGCCGATCTGGACAAGGAAGATCCGCCCGAGAAGGACAAGCTGGGCTCGGGCTTCTTCCAGCCGAAACCACGGCCTCGCCAGCAGGAGCGCAGCGATGCGTGACCTTGCCTTTGTCGCATTCCTGGCCGCATTTCTTGCGCTGGGCTTCAAGCGGCCGTTCCTGTTCGTGCTGGCCTATGCCTATATCGATATCGTCGCGCCGCAGCGCCTGTCCTACTGGATGCTCAATGCGGTGCCCATCTCGCTGATCGTCTTCGGCCTCGCGTTTCTGGGCTGGCTGATCGCCGACGACAAGAAGGACATGCGCGTCTCGTTTCGCCAGGGCGTGATGCTGCTGCTGTTCCTGTGGTGCGCCTATACCACGCGAACGGCAGACTTTCCGATCGACGCGCAAGGCAAATGGGAATGGGTGTGGAAGGCGCTGGTTTTTGCGATGTTCCTGCCGCTGACCTTGCGCACCAAGCTGCGCATCGAGGCGCTGGGGCTGATGATGGTGCTGTGCGCCAGTTCGATCATCATCACCGGCGGCATCAAGACGCTGGCCTCGGGCGGAGGCGGCTATGGTGTCATGCAGCTGCTGATTTCGGACAATAGCGGGCTTTACGAGGGCTCGATCATCTCGACCGTCGCCATCTGCATCATCCCGCTGATCCTGTGGCTGGCCAATTACGGCACGGTGTTTCCGCCCGACTGGCGGGTCAAGACCTTTGCCTATGCGCTGATCTTCGCCTGCCTGCTGATCCCGATCGGCACCCAGGCGCGAACGGGGCTCGTGTGCATCGGGGTTCTTGGCGTGCTGATGCTGCGCTTCGTGCGCTATCGCTTCCTCTATGCCGGCGTGGCTGCTGCGCTGGCGGTGGCAGCGGTACCGTTCCTGCCGCAAAGCTATACCAACCGCATGGCGACGATCGGCGAATACAAGGCGGATCAGTCGGCCTCCACCCGGGTCGCTGTCTGGGCTTGGACCTGGAAATATGTGCAGCAGAACCCCGGCGGGGGCGGTTTCGAGGCCTATCTCCAGAACAGGGTCAAGTTCGATACGGTCGCGGCCAAGGGCGATGGGCCCAACACCCTGATCGAGAAGAACGAGATCGTCGACAAGGGCCGCGCCTATCATTCGAGCTATTTCGAGATGCTGGGCGAGCAGGGCTTTTTCGGGCTCCTCCTGTGGCTGGTCATCCATTTCGGCGGAATCGTGCGGATGGAGGTCATCCAGCGGATCCACCGCAAGCGCGATCGCGAGGACGAGAAATGGGTCGTCCCGCTGGCGCTGGCGTTGCAGAACGGGCAGATCATCTTCATGGTCGGCTCGGCCTTTGTCGGCATCGCGTTCCAGCCCTTCGTCTACATGCTGATCGCGATGCAGATCGGGCTCGACACCTATCTGGCGCGTCGTCGCAAGGAGGCAGCCTTCCGTCCGCTGATCGACGGGAAAGCCGCGCCCAAACTTGCCTAATGCGCGGCGCAGCCCTAACTCGGCAGCATGACGACCAAGAAGACCGCCGACGCAACCCCCGTCCTCGCCGAACCGATCACCGCTGAAGATGTCGAGCAGAAGCTGACGGGCCTATGGGCCTGGATCAGCGCGCATGCGGTCGAAATCGCGATTGCGGTGGGTGTCGGCACGGCAATCTATCTGGCGCTCGCCTATGTCCAGCGACATGCGCGGCTTTATGCGGAACGCCAGCCCGATCGGCTGTCGCTTGCTGCCATCATCGGGCGCACCCTGTCCAAGACCAAGCAGTATTTCCTGATCATGGTCTCCGCGCGGCTCGTCGTCGGCTTTTCCGAAGCCCCCGATGGCATCTTCCGCATCGTGACCTTCCTGTTCACCGTTGCCGCCGTGTTCCAGGTCGCCATCTGGGCGCGCGAGATCATTCTGGGCATGATCGAGCGCCGTGCCTCGGGCAGCGACGATGCGGGCAGCGAGACACTGGCCAACGCGATGTCGCTGATCCGGCTGCTGGTCACGGTGGTGCTGTTCGCCATCGCCGCGATCATGGTGCTCGACAATCTCGGCGTGAACGTCACCGGCCTGATCGCGGGGCTGGGCATCGGCGGTATCGCCATCGGTCTGGCGGCGCAGGGCATATTCTCGGACCTGTTCGCGGCGCTGTCGATCATCTTCGACAAGCCGTTCAAGCGCGGCGAGACGATCGGATTCGATACCACTACCGCGACGGTCGAGAAGATCGGGCTGAAAAGCGCGCGGCTCCGCTCGGTCAATGGCGAAGAGATCATCATCTCGAACACCAATCTGCTCGGCAAGCAGATCATCAACTATACCCGGCTCAACCGCCGCCGGACACGCTACCGCATCGGGCTGGTCTATCAGACCGCGCCCGACCGCGCGCGGCTCGTGCCCGCCATGCTGCGCGAAATCGTGGAGCAGGGCGGCGGCATCTTCATCCGCTGCGGCTTTGTCGGCTTCGGGGCCAGTTCGCTCGATTTCGAGCTCGATTTCGACGTGATGAGCGCCGATTTCGAGGTGGTGTTCGAAACCCGCCATCGCATCGGCATCGCCATTCTCGAGCGGTTCAATGCCGAGAAGCTGGAATTTGCCTATCCCACCCAGACCTCGTTCACCGCTGCGCCCGACGGTCGGTTCATCATGCCCTATCCCGAGGGCGGCTATCAGGTGACGATGCAGGATCACGAATGAGCCCTACCCGGTGCGCCCGACCCGAGTCGGGTGACCGGATTTCGCTTTCCGTTTCCGTAAACTGCGCCGCATAACCCGCTTGCCGTAGCGGCGCGCAGTCTTGCCTTGTATGACTGGCGGAAAAGCGCCAAAAGACGCGCATTCCAAACGACAGCGGCGCGCCGCCGCGGCTGCTGCACTATCGACAGGAGGGACAGAAATGAGCGCAATTTCCCCGCAGGAAATGAAGGACATGGTGGGCCAGAATCTGGGCACATCGGAATGGCTGCTCGTCGATCAGGAGATGATCAACAAGTTCGCCGATGCCACCGGCGATCACCAGTTCATCCATGTGAACGAGGAAATGGCCAAGATGACGCCGTTCGGCGGCACCATTGCGCACGGCTTTCTCACGCTCTCGCTCTTCCCGGTGCTGATGGCCAAGTCGGATTGCCCGCGCGTCGAGGGCGTGAAGATGGGCGTCAACTATGGCGGCAACAAGGTTCGCTTCCTCGCCCCCGTCCGCTCGGGCAAGCGCGTTCGCGGCCATTTCAAGCTGCTCGAGCTCGAAGAGAAGCGCCCCGGCCAGTGGCAGCAGACGCTCGAGTTCACGGTCGAGATCGAGGGTGAAGAGAAACCCGCCGTGATGGCCGAGTGGATCAGCCAGTTTTTCGTGTGACCCGTTTCCGCTCGCCATCGAACAGCGGCGAGCCTTTGAAGGAGAATTTCCATGCGTGATGCAGTTATCGTTTCCACCGCACGTACGCCGATCGGCAAGGCCTATCGCGGCGGCTTCAACGCCACCCCGTCGCCGACGCTCGCGGCGCATTCGATCCGTGCTGCGGTCGAGCGTGCAGGTATCGAAGGCGCCGAAGTTGATGACGTGGTGATGGGCGCCGCGCTCCAGCAGGGCGTGCAGCACACCATCGGCCGTACCGCCGCACTGCGCGCCGGTCTGCCGGTGACCGTCGCGGGCATGTCGATCGATCGTCAGTGCTCGTCGGGCGTGATGTCGATCGCGACCGCCGCCAAGCAGATCATCGTCGATCGCATGGACGTTGTCGTCGCAGGCGGCGTCGAATCGATCTCGATGGTGCAGACCCCCGAAATGCGCGTCGGCCCCGATCCGGAGCTGCTGGCGATGCACAAGGACATCTACATGCCGATGCTGCAGACCGCCGAAACGGTGGCCAAGCGCTACAATATCAGCCGCGATCGTCAGGACGAATATGCCTATCGCTCGCAGATGCGCACCGCCGCCGCCCAGGCTGCCGGCAAGTTCGACGACGAGATCGTGCCCGTGAAGGCGAAAATGGCGTTCAAGAACAAGGAAACCGGCGAGGTCACGATGACCGATGTCGAGGTGACCAAGGACGAGGGCAACCGCGCCGACACCACGCTGGAAGGCCTGAAGGGCCTGCAGCCGGTCATGGGTCCGGGCATGAACATCACCGCGGGCAATGCCAGCCAGCTGTCCGACGGCGCATCGTCGTCGGTGCTGATGGAAGCCAAGCTCGCCGAGCAGAAGGGTCTGCAGCCGCTGGGTCGCTATGTCGGCATGGCTGTCGCAGGCACCGAGCCCGACGAGATGGGCATCGGCCCGGTCTTCGCCGTCCCGCAGCTGCTCAAGCGCTTTGGCCTGAAGATGGACGATATCGGTCTGTGGGAACTCAACGAGGCGTTCGCGGTGCAGGTGCTGTACTGCCAGGACGTGCTCGGCATTCCTGACGAGCTGCTCAACGTCAACGGCGGCTCGATCTCGATCGGTCACCCCTATGGCATGACCGGCGCGCGCTGCACCGGCCACGCGCTGATCGAAGGCAAGCGTCGCGGTGCGAAATACGTGGTCGTCACCATGTGCGTCGGCGGCGGCATGGGCGCAGCTGGCCTGTACGAGGTCTTCTGATCGCGCACCCGCCGATAAGGCATCCGGAACCCGCCCTGGCAGCGATGCCGGGGCGGGTTCTTCTTTGTGTGCTGCAAATGCGAGCTCGGGAACGCGCTTCGCGGTCCGTCGTATCCCCTGTTACCAAGACAGGAGCACGATATGACCCCCGACACCCCCCATGCTTCCACCGAAGATACGTCCGAGGCGCTCGACGCGTTCTGGAGCGCGCTCGAGAGCAGCCCGTTCCTGATGCTCGGCCTGCCCGCGCAGGTTGCGCACAGCATGCCGATGACCGCGCAGTTCGATGGCCGCCACGGTCCGATCTGGTTCTATGGCTCGCGCTCGAGCCGCCTCGCCGAGGGGCTCAGCTCGACCAACGATGCGATGGCGCAATATGTCGGCGAAGGGCACAAGCTGTTCGCGTGCATCGCGGGCATGCTCACCATCGACAACGATCCCGCGATCATCGACAAGTTCTGGTCGAACGCGGTCGAGGCTTGGTACGACCAGGGCAAGGCCGATCCCGATCTGGTGATGTTCCGCTTCGACCCTAGCCATATCGAAATCTGGCAGGCGGACATGTCGCTGATGGGCAAGCTGAAAATGGCTTTTGGCGGCACGATGTCGCCCAAGGACCTCGAGGGCAAGCACGTCGAAACCGCGCTTTGACCTGAAAGTTTCCGCCGTCTGCCCATCGCGTCCGGGCAGGCGGCGGATTAACCCTGATCAGCCGAGGCTGATAATTCCGTTTTCGAAGCGGAAACCGCCTGCGCGGTCCTTCTTGAGCAGCGCCGGGCCGTCCAGATCCACCCAGTCGGCGGTCTGCGCCAGATGGAAGGCGGGGCGGATGCCGAGGCTGGTCGAGAGCATGCAGCCGACCATCGTTTTCAGCCCGCGCGCCTTGGCGGCCTCGCTCAGGCGCAGCGCTTCGGTCAGACCTCCGGCCTTGTCGAGCTTGATGTTGACCGCCTGGAAGGTCGCCGCGACCCGGTCGATATCCTCTGCGACATGGCAGCTTTCGTCGGCGCAGAAGGGCAGGGCGCTCTCGATGCCTTCGAGATCCTCCTCGAAACCGGCTTCGACCGGCTGCTCGATAAGCTCGACGCCGAGCTTCTTCAGCGCGCCCGTCATCTCTTCCAGATCGACCTCTTCCCACGCCTCGTTGGCGTCGACGATCAGCCGCGCATCGGGGGCGCCGACGCGCACGGCGGCGACGCGCATCAGGTCATCCTCGCCGTTCAGCTTCAGCTTGAGCAGCGGATAGCCCTTGGCCGCCGCCTTCCTGGCATCGGCCTTCATCACCTCGGGCTCGTTGAGCGAGATGGTATAGGCGGTGACCAGCGGCTT
>NZ_LSIS01000194.1:0-436 GCF_001556365.1 Blastomonas sp. CCH1-A6
CGCTGACCGCGCCTTGCGTGATCGAAAGCTGCGCCTCGACCTGGATGCTCTCGCCACCGGCGAACAGCGCCTTGCCGACGAAGCGAGTGGTGTCCTTCTCGAGCTTGCGCAGGCGCGCAAGATGCGCCTTGCTGCCCCGGATTCGCGAGCCGGTCATTCCCTGCGCCCCAGGCACTCGTAACCGATGCCCGCCGGATCAGTCGTCACGCTGCGCAGCAACCACGAGCCTGCATAGGGGCCGGTCTCGACCGTGATGGTCGCCTCGCTATCGATCGGGCGCGAGAGGCCGGAACCGAGCACGAGGATCCGAACGTCGCGGTCCTGATAGTCGTCGCGCGCACGCATGGCGTGCGTGACCGCATCGAACTGGACGCGGCACGGGATGATGACCGGGGTGCCGGGCGTTGCGATCGAGCCGCCGGGGGTGAGGGTGGGG
>NZ_LSIS01000195.1:0-7141 GCF_001556365.1 Blastomonas sp. CCH1-A6
GCCGCCGCGAGTTCGTCGGGCGTGGCCTGCCAGAATTCCTGCGGCCGCCAACCAAGCAGCCGCGCCGCCAGGCCCGAAAGGGCCCGCGCCGCATCGGCGAAACGCGCTGCGCTCATCGGCCCTGCAGAATCTGCCGGAGCAGGATTTTCAGCACCGGGGTCAGCGCCACCAGCCCTGCCTCGGCCACCGCCTCGGCAAAGCCGTCGCGATCGAGCGGGCAGGTCGCGGCATCGCGGCAGTGCCAGAGCAGCGCGACCAGCTCCGCCAGGCCCAGCCGCCCGGCGGCGGCGCGTTCGACCAGATCGAACAGCGGTCCGATTTCCTGCTCCGCCGCGACCAGGGCGGAAAAGCTCGGGCGCAGCAGCACATCCTGCCCCGCCAGTGCCAGCATTGCTTCGCCGCGCACCGGGTTGGCCACGGCGCTCACAGGCTCGTCACCGCGCCGGAGCTTTCGAGTGCGAGCGAATAATTGCGCTCGCCGTTGAAATCGCCCGCATATTCGAGCCGCGCGACCAGGAACCGCCCGCGCATCCGCGCACCGCTCTCAAAGCTCAGTTCGTAATCGTCGAGCGTGCCGTTCATCGCATGGACGCGGATCGCGGTCTCGGCATCCGAGCCGAGGAACAATCCCGCCGCCGAGACCGAGACCGATCGCACGCCGGCGCCCGACAGCAGCTCGCGCCAGCCGCCGCTGCCCTTGTGCGTGATCACCACCGGTTCGCCATTGATTGCCATCTGCGTCGTGCGCAGACCCGCCACAGTGCGATAAGCGGGCGGGCTTGCGCCGTCGCCGATCTTGAGCAGGAAGGCGCTGCCTTTTTCCGCCGTCATGTCTTGGTCCTTTCGTCAGGGAGCCAGCAGCCGCGCCCGATAGTCGAGCGTGACGAGCCAGGTTTCGCCGATCCGCACGGTGCGGCTGCGCAGGGGGTGGAGGCTGACCAGCCGATAGCCGGTGCCGCTGCGTGGCATCGCCGCAAGCCGGGTTTCGAGCGTCGCAGTGATGGCCGAGAGGGGGCCCGCGTCTTGCGATCCATCGCGGATCGAAAAGGCCAGCCGCAGCTCGCGCCCCGGCCGGTCCTTGGTGCCCCAATCGGTCGCCAGCACATCGTCGAGCAGCACATAGGGCACTGCGATGCGCGCCGGGGCGCGATGAAACACGCCGTTGACTTGCGCCATCAGCGCCGCATCGCCCGCCAGCCAGTCGATCGCGGCCAGCGCAAAATCCTGTTCCAGGCTCATCGCAACAATCTCCCCAGCCAGCGCAAGGCAGCATTCAGCCACCAGCGGCGGCGCAGCCCGCGCCCGGTCAGGCGTATCCGCCCGGAATCGCGGACGATCACGATGTCGGGCAGGATAATGCCAATCTCGATACAGGCCTTTTCGGCCAGCGTTTCGACCCGACGTTCGCCGATCCGCGTGGCGCGGCGCAGCAACACGCTGCCGAATCGCGCGCTCACAGCCGCACCCTGCGCCAGGGCCGCCACAACGCGCCGATCATCGCGGGCGGCGCGGCATCCCCTCCATCGCGCGCCAGATGCACATGCGCTGCCAGCCGGACGATGCCCTGGCGCAAGGCCTCGGGAAGCTCGCCCCATTGCGCGGCTATCCCGGCAAGATAGCGGATCTCGACCCGGCTGGCCGATCCGGGATGCAGCACGCGCACCCGGCCGATGCCATCGGGCGACAGCTCGATCGCATAGGCTTCGCTCGGCAGGGCAAAACTCTCGCCCGCGCTGGTGACGCCCTGCACCCCGGTAATCGCGGACACCGGCGAAGCGCCCAGGCGCTGCCAGTCGCGCGCCACGGCGATGACCTCCCGGTGCGGCCGGACAAGCAGCGACTGTCCGATGAACTGTTCGCACAATTCTGCCGCGCTGCGCAGATGGCCGATCAGCACGGCATCGTCGTCGTCGCGGGTGATGTGGAGGAATGCTCTGGCTTCGGCCAGCGCCAACGGGGCAAGCGCGGCGGGTTCGCTGGTGATCATGGGCATCAGCGCGGCTCCACGCGGACCGTGACAGAGCGCTCGTCCACCTCGCCATTGGACAGGGTCACCCGGTTGGTCAGCGCATAGATGGCCCCCGGCTGGCCCCCGTCGATCGTGACCGTCGCGCTGAGCCCGTCATGCCCGTCGGAGATCACGGCAAGGCCACCCGCCATGGCCGGTGCCACTGACCAGCTGCTGGACACCAGCATATTGGCACCCAGATAGGCCGCGCCCCAATCGACGCGATAATCGATCCGGCTGTCCGGATCCTTGACGAACAGGCTCATCGGCTGCTCCTGCAGGTAAAGGTTGAGCGGAAACGCCGCGATGCTCAGGGGCGGCGCGGCGAAAGCAGCCGGGCTGGAGCGCCCGGCCGCTGCGTCTGAAAGGGGCGCACCATCAGCGGCATTGGCCCGGTCCGGCTGGCAGCCACGCGGCGCGCACTGCCCGATGCGACCGGCATCGAGCCAAGCGCATCACCCCGCAGCATGGGGAGCTTCCATCTGCTGTTCGGCCAGCTTCCGTGCGAGGGCTGCCATCAGGAAAAGGCAGAGCTGGTCGCTGCGAATGCCATAGCGTTCCTGCTCGCCGGTGGCCGACTGCCACGTGTCGTGACAGCACCAGCCATAGCGCCGCCAGTCGAGCCCATGGTCTTCCATGATGGCAAATGCGCTCTGGGCCCGGACGCCGAAATGACGCCGCGCTTCGTCCGGCCCCTTGGCTTCGACCGCTTCGTGCCACTGGAAGAACCCCAGCTCGGCAATGATGTCTATCGCGGCGGCGTATTCGGCCTCGCTCATGGCGCCGATCCACGATTTGTCGCGCGCGTCTGATGTGCTGATCGCGCCCGAGACCGCGTGAATCTCCGCCCAGCGCAACTGGGGACGCCCCAGCAGCACCAGATTGTCTGCGCCTGGAGCAAATCCGCGGCTGGAATAGCCGTTCAAGCTCGCTGTTGCGATCAGCACGTTCCCGCCGGGCTGGCCGCCATAAGCCGACAATCCCAATGTCCCAGCGACGCCGGTCGGGTCGGCGATCGATCCGATACCCGGCGCGCTGTTCCAGAAATCGGGATGATAGAAATGGGCGTCGCCCAGATAGAATTGCGTGCCGGCCCGGCTGTGGAGCTCGCCGCCGAATTGCAGCGAATAGCCGGCGATGCTCGGCCCGCGCACCTCGAGCCGGGCATAGTTGGCCGAACTGCCGACCCCCAGGCTGGCATTGCTGGCGACCCAGTTTCCCGCCGGATCGCGCGGCAGATAGTCATGGGCATGCGCCAGCGGCGCATAGGACCCCGCCGGCTGCTTTGCAGCCAGGGCGTCGACCAGCCCCTCGATCTGCCCGAGCGCATGGCCATGGTCCGAGCGGTCTTCGCGCATCGCGAACCAGTGCGCCGCCACGGTCAGCGTGACCGTCTTCAGCCCGGCAGAGAAATCGACGGCTGCCCCGGTCGACGAGGCAAGGACCAGATGGCGCGAGAGAGAACCGCCGCTGATCTCGCCTTCGCCGATTTCCCACTGATCCTCATGGGTTATCCCGGCAATGGAATAATGGAAGCGCGCGCCTGCGGGCACGGCATCGGCGAAGCGGCGATGGCCGGGCGTGGCACCACCCAGCGTCATCGCGCCGGTGCCGGTGCCGGTGCTGGTCTCGCGCACCAGATCGGCAAAGAAGAGTTCGCTCATCGAGGGGTGTCCATTTCAGGCGGGTAGAAAAATGCCCGCGCGGCAGGGGAGAGACCGCGCGGGCACCATCCCGGCAGGGATGTCCGGGCAAGGGTTGCGCGATCAGCTCGCGGCGAACTTCATCAGCTTGATCGCTTCGGAATTCATCACCTGGCCACCGATCCGCTTGGTCGCATAGAAATGCACGAACGGCTTGTTGGTGAACGGATCGCGCAGGATGGTCGTCGCGCTGCGCTCGGCGATCAGATAGCCCGCACGGAAATTGCCGAAGGCGATCGACAGGCTGTTCGCCGCAATGTCGGGCATGTCCTCGGCCTCGACCACCGGATAGCCGAGCAGCGTCGCCGGCTGGCCCGCCGCCAGCGAAGGCTGCCACAGGAACGCCCCGTCATCGCTCTTCATCTTGCGGATGCGCGCCAGGGTCGAGGAGTTCATCACGAAGCTCGCCCCCTGGCGATAGGCGGGGCGCAGCGCATGGACCAGGTCGATCAGCCGGTTCTCGGGCGAGACGCTGGCGAAATTGCCGTCCGCGCCCGAGGCGACATATTGCAGCGTGCCGAACGCGCGCGCGGCATCGTCCTGCGGCGTGGGCGTACCGGTCAGGAACCCGCGCGGTCGGTTGGTGCCGTTGCCATGGATGAACGCAGCCCCCTCGGCGCGCGCGAACTCCTCGGCAATCTCGCCCGCCAGCCAGGCTTCGACATCGAACGCGGCATCGTCGAGCATGGCCTGGCTCGCCGCAGGATTGGCATAGAGCTCGCCCGAGGCGGCGCGATCTCGGCAAAACTCGGCGTGTCGGTCTCGGGCCGCGCCGCCGTTTCGCTGACCCAGCCCGAGGGCGTTCCGCCGGTGGTGACCAGCTTGCGATAGCCCGCAGTGCCGGTCTGCACGACCTGCGCGATCGACCGGATCGGCGAGATATCGGTGAGGGTGCGGGCTATCAGCGCATCGATCTCGCGCGGGACGGCAAAGCCGCCATCGGCGCCGGTGGCGGCAGTAAAGCTCTTGATGCCGGTCTCCAGCCCGCGCCGCAGATACTGGTCGACAAAGCTCTTGGTCTCGGGCGCCTTGCCCTCACCGCTGCCGAGCGAGGGGCGCGCGCCGGTGCGGGCAATCCGCTCGATCCGCTCGCGCATCGTCGCGCTCTCGGCGCGGATCGCATCGACATCGCTTTTCACGCCATCGAGCCCGGTCTCGAGCGCGGCGATGCGCTCCTCATGCTCCTCGGCCGCGAGCAGGCTGTCGAACGAGGCCTCGAGCGGATCGGCCTCGGCCTTCATTTCGAGGGGATTTACGGGGATATCCATCACATCTTCCTTCCGTTCTGGGATCACGCGGGGAAAACCCCCGGATTGCGGGCACAAAAACCCCGCCGAGGCGGGGCAGATGGGCAAAGGCAGGGAAAGGCGGGGAGCGGTCAGCGCAGCAAGTGCACTCTCGCGCCCGGCATCATCGGCACGCTGACCAGGCTCACCTCGACCAGATCGAGATCGAACAGCTCGCGCGGGTCTTTGCCCTCGGCATGGCGGACGCGATAGCCGAAGCTGAGCCCGCGCACCACGCCGCTGGCGAGTCCGGCCAGCGCCTCGTCCGCCGCATCGTCGAGCGCCGCGATCACCCGCAGCCCGCGCCGGTCCTCCTGAGCCAACGTGACCGATCCGATCCGCCGGTCGGGCCGGTGCTGCCAGAGCAAGGGCAACGGGCGCGCAGCCTCGCCCAGTGATCGCTGGAATGCCCCGCGCCGCACGATGTCGCCGCCCCTGTCCACCCGGTCGAACAGCGCAGCATAGCCGGCCAATCGCATGCTCATTGCACCATGTCACCCAGGCCCAGCTGCACCGCGAGCGCGGCGAGCAGCAGCGCCATCACGCCGCGCACGAACTTGTCGAAGGCCTGGCCCCAAATGCCCGACCGCGCATCGCGCCAACCCTGGAGCAGTTCGCGCAACTCGCGCAGGTCCGCACCTGCATCGGCATCGGCAAGGCCGATCCGGGCGAGCGCCCGGCCTGCGCCCAGATCGCCTGCCTCCTCGACCACCGCGCGCAGCGTGGCGATATCCGCGCCTTCCTCCGCCGCCTGCGCGAGCAGGCTGGCGAGCATGTCTTCGCTATCCATCGTCATGAAATCCCCAGCATCGCCCGTTTTTTCTCTGGCGAGAGAAAGTCCGCCGCGCCGACCTGCTGCCACAGCCGCTCGCGGTCCTCGGACAGGGCGGGCACCCGGTCCTGATCGACCGAGAGCGCGGCTTGCGGCCACCAATGCGCCAGCCCTTCGGCCAGCGCGGCGGTGATCTTGCCCGCCAGCGGCAGCAGGGTCAGCCGCCACAGCGCGCGATTGGCCTCGCGATAATTGGCATAGGTATTGTCGCCCGGCAGGCCGAGCAGCATCGGCGGCACCCCGAAGGCCAGCGCGATCTCGCGCGCGGCATTCGATTTGAGCGCGACAAAATCCATGTCTGCCGGCGACAATGCCATGCTCTGCCAGCTCAGCCCGCCTTCGAGCAGCATCGGACGCCCCGCATTGGTGTGCCCTGCAAAGCTCGCCTCGAGCTCGGCCTTCAGCCGGTCGAACTGCTCGGGGGTCAGCACTCCGCCGGGCTCGTCGGGGCGATAGACCAGAGCGCCCGAGGGGCGCGCGGCATTGTCGAGCAGCGCCTGGTTCCAGCGCCCGGCGGCATTGTGCACCGCCACCGCGCGCGCCGCCGCGCCCAGGCATCCCAGGCCATAATGATCGTCGCTCGGGTGGAACGCCTTGATGTGCACGACCACCGGCGCGCCATCGCCCTCCTGCGCCGCCAGCCGCGTCGAGCTGTCGCCGACGCGATAGACATAGGCGGAGGGCCAGCCGCGCTCGTCGGGTTCGATGCTCACCCGGTCGGGGCGCAGCGCGAACAGCTCGGCGGGCCGGCCATCGGCATCGCGCAGGATCTGGACATAACCATTGCCGTGCAGCAGCAGATGCGCCGCCAGCGTTTCGAGCAGCCCCTGCCCCGCGCTGGTCGCCGCGACAAGTGCCGCAATCGCGGGATCGGAAGCCGTTATCGGCGCGCCGCCCACCCCTTCTGCCACCAGTCGCACCGCGCGCTGGGCGATCGGGTTCTCGCAATAGGCCGCGCGCACCTGCTCGGCATGGCTGAGCGGCGGATCGGCGAGCGCCAGGCTCCATGGGCTGGTGAACGCGCGCGCGAGCACCGGCCTGGCGACGCCCGCGCCCTTCAGCGCGAGCGCCAGCTGCTTCCAATATCCCATATCATGTCTCCAGCGATCGGATGCGCGGCGTGCCGCGCCGCCCCAGCATCAATTCGGTCAGCGCCCAGACCAAGGCATCGGCGCGGTCGGGCGATCGGCCCGGTCCCTGATAGGACCCGCCCGCCATCAGGCCGCACATCTCGTCCTCCAGCCGCGCGAAGGTGCCACAATGCACCACCCGCCCCGCCTCGTAGAGCGCCGCCACCGGCTCGGCGCGCGCG
>NZ_LSIS01000196.1:0-1064 GCF_001556365.1 Blastomonas sp. CCH1-A6
GGGCGCTACCTGCCGCTCGAACAGGTGCCGCATGGCCGGTTCGAGGTGCTCGACAGCCCGCTGTCCGAATATGGCGTGCTCGGCTTCGAATATGGCTATGCCATGGCCGATCCCAAGACGCTGGTCCTGTGGGAAGCGCAGTTCGGCGATTTCGCCAACGGCGCGCAGATCATGATCGACCAGTTCATCGCCAGCGGCGAGGCCAAGTGGCTGCGCGCCAATGGTCTGGTGATGCTGCTGCCGCACGGCATGGAAGGCCAGGGTCCGGAACACAGCTCGGCGCGTCTCGAACGCTTCCTGCAGCTGTGTGCGGGCGACAATATCCAGGTGTGCAACATCACGACGCCGGCAAACTATTTCCACGTGCTGCGCCGCCAGATGCACCGGAACTTCCGCAAGCCGCTGATCATCATGACGCCCAAGTCGCTGCTCCGGCACAAGATGGCGGTGTCCAAGGCGAGCGAGTTCCAGGGCAACAGCCATTTCATGCGCATCCTTTCCGACCCCAACCAGCCGGAAGACAAGGACATCAAGCGCCTGGTGCTGTGCTCGGGCAAGGTGGCGTTCGACCTGATGGAGGCACGCGATGCCGCCGGTGACAAGAACACCGCGATCATCCGCCTCGAACAGCTCTATCCCTTCCCCGGCGAGCCGCTGACCATTCGCCTCAAGCGCATGGTCAATCTGGAAGAGGTCGTCTGGGCGCAGGAAGAAGCGCGCAACAATGGCAGCTGGTTCTTCGTCGAGCCGTTCATCGAAGAATGCCTGGCCGATGCTGGCGTCGCCCCCAAGCGCGCCCGTTATGCCGGTCGCGTCGCGGCGGCATCGCCCGCCACCGGCCTCGCCAAGCGGCACCAGGCCGAACAGGGCGCGCTGATCGCCGACGCGCTGGGCCATAATGTCCGTGATGAAATCCGCCGTCAGCGTGGCAGCTGAAACAGCAGAAACATAATCATTTCCGCAGGTTGAACGCGGATAGAAATAGGGTTTGTGAACCATGAGCATCGAAGTCAAAGTCCCCGTCCTGGGTGAATCGATCAGCGAGGCGACCATCGGCGAATGGC